>NZ_JBEYTW010000011.1:0-164028 GCF_040643275.1 Spirillospora sp. NPDC047418 | reverse complement strand
GTGGGGCGGGCCCCGCCCCGCGTCCGCCTGCTGTGGCTGCTGGCCACGGTCCTGGTGCTGGCCGTGCTCATGGTGGTCTCCGTCGCGTTCGGGTCGCGCGACGTCGCCTGGTCGGACGTGTGGGCCGCGCTCGGCGGCGCCGACGGCACCCTCGAAGAGGCCGCGGTCGCCAAGCGGATCCCGCGCACCCTGCTCGCGGTGGTGATCGGCGCCGCGCTCGGCCTCTCCGGCTGCGTCATGCAGGGCGTCACCCGCAACCCGCTCGCCGACCCCGGCATCCTCGGGGTCAACATGGGCGCGTCGCTGGCCGTCGTCACCGCCGTCGCGTTCTTCGGGCTCACGTCCCCGACCGGGTACATCTGGGTCGCGATGGCGGGCGCCGCCGCGTCGGCCGTGTTCGTCTACACCGTCGGGTCCCTCGGACGCGGCGGGGCGACCCCGTTCAAGCTCGCCCTCGCCGGAGCCGCCACCTCGGCGGCCTTCGCGTCCCTGGTCAGCGCCGTCGTCCTGCCGCGCAACGACATCGCCGGGGGCTTCCGGCTCTGGCAGGTCGGCGGGGTCGGCGGCGCGTCCTACGAGCGGATCGGGCAGGTGCTGCCGTTCCTCGCCGCCGGCTGCGCCATCTGCCTGCTGTGCGCGCGGGCGCTGAACTCGCTCGCCCTCGGCGACGAGATCGCGGCCGGGCTCGGCGAGCGCGTCGCCCTCATCCGGGGCACCGCCGCCCTCGGCGCCGTCATCCTCTGCGGCGCGGCCACGGCCGTCGCCGGGCCGATCGCGTTCGTCGGGCTCCTCGTCCCGCACGCATGCCGGCTGCTCGCCGGCGTGGACCACCGCTGGCTGCTGCCGTTCACCGCGCTCACCGGCGCGGCGCTGCTCACCGCCGCCGACGTCGTCGGCCGCGTGGTGGCGCGCCCCTCCGACATCGAGGTCGGCATCGTGACGGCCCTGATCGGCGCGCCGTTCTTCATCCAGATCGTCCGCCGGCAGAAGGTGCGTGAGCTGTGACCGCCGCCCCGCCCGCCGTCTCACCCGCCGTCTCACCAGCCGCCCCGCCCGCGGCGGTGCTCGTCGCCCGCGGCCGCCGCCGGCGCGCCGCCCGGCGCCGCCTCGTCGTGCTGACGCTGGCGGCGCTCGCCGCCGCCGCGTTCGCCGTGACGCTGATGGCCGGGCACACCTTCTATCCGCCCGGCGACGTGGTCCGCGTCGTGCTCGGCGAGCAGGTGCCGGGGGCGTCCTTCACGGTCGGGCGGCTGCGGCTGCCGCGGGCCGTCCTCGCCGTCGTCGCCGGATTCTCCTTCGGGCTGGCCGGCGTGACCTTCCAGACGATGCTGCGCAACCCCCTCGCGAGCCCCGACATCATCGGCATCAGCTCGGGGGCGGGCGCCGCCGCGTCCATCGCGATCATCGTGTTCTCCCTCGGCGGGACGCAGGTGTCGGTCTTCGCGATCGTCGCCGCGATCGGCGTCGCCCTGCTGATGTACGTGCTGGCGTTCCGGGACGGCGTGGCCGGCACCCGGCTCGTCCTGATCGGCATCGGGGTCGCCGCGATCGGCGACAGCGTCATCTCCTACGTGCTGTCCCGGGCCGCCGAGTGGGACCAGCAGGAGGCCGGCCGCTGGCTGGCCGGCAGCCTCAACGGCGCCACCTGGACGCAGGTGCTGCCGGCCCTCGCCGCGCTCGCCGTCCTCGGGCCCGCCCTGCTGTTCCTCGCGCGCGACCTGTCGGCGATGCAGCTCGGGGACGACACGGCGTCCGCGCTCGGCGTCCGGGTCGAGCGCACCCGCATCGCCGTGCTCGTCGCCGCCGCCGGGCTGATCGCCTTCGCCACCGCGGCGTCCGGGCCGATCGCGTTCGTGGCGTTCCTGTCCGGCCCCATCGCGGCGCGGCTGCTCGGCACCGGCGGCTCCCTGCTCGTCCCGGCCGGGCTCGTCGGCGCGCTGCTCGTCCTCGTCGCCGACTTCACCGGCCAGTTCGCGTTCGACACCCGCTACCCGGTCGGCGTCGTCACCGGCGTCCTCGGCGCGCCCTACCTCGTCTACCTGATCGTCCGCACGCACCGGTCCGGAGGCTCGCTGTGACCACGTCCCACTCCCTCGCCGCCGAGCGCCTCACGCTCGGGTACGGCGACCGCTCCGTCATCGAGTCCCTCGACCTGGCCGTCCCGGCCGGCGAGGTCACCGCCATCGTCGGCGCCAACGCCTGCGGGAAGTCGACGCTGCTGCGCTCCCTGTCCCGGCTGCTCGCGCCGCGCGCCGGGCGCGTCGTCCTGGACGGCAGGGAGGTGCACCGCATGCCCGCCAGGGAACTGGCCCGCACGCTCGGGCTGCTGCCGCAGTCGCCGGTCGCGCCCGACGGCATCACCGTCCTCGACCTCGTCTGCCGCGGCCGCCACCCCCACCAGGGGATCTTCTCCCGGTGGAACGCCGCGGACGACGCCGCCGTGGCCGCCGCCCTGGAGGCGACCCGGACCACCGACCTCGCCGACCGCAGCGTCGACGAGCTGTCCGGCGGGCAGCGCCAGCGGGTCTGGATCGCCATGGCGCTGGCCCAGGAGACCGACCTGCTCCTGCTGGACGAGCCCACCACCTTCCTCGACGCCAGCCACCAGGTCGACGTCCTCGACCTGCTGACCGACCTGAACCGCACCCGCGGCACCACCATCGTGATGGTCCTGCACGACCTGAACCTCGCCGCCCGGTACGCCGACCACCTCATCGCCCTCGCCGGCGGCCGGCTGCACGCCTGCGGCGGGCCCGCCGAGGTCCTCACCGAGGAGGTCGTCCGGGCGGTCTTCGACCTCGACAGCCGCATCATCGAGGACCCGGTCTCCGGGCGGCCGCTGATGCTGCCCATCGGCCGCCACCACGTCCGGCCGCACGCGCAGAAGGTCCCCGGCTGACCGTCCCGGCCGCGCATACAGCGGGGCCCGCCGTGCATAACCCTGGGAACGGGGTTCATCGGGGGTAGGGACGGAGGCCACGCGATGGCCGCATCCGACAGCAATCGGGACGAACAGGCGGAACGTCCGCCGGCCGTCGTCACGGTCGGCCGGGACGGCGCCGTGACCGGCTGGACGCGGGCGGCGCAGGACCTCCTCGGCTACCGGGGCGCCGACCCCGGCGGCGGTGCCCGCCCGTTCGCGCGAGCGCCCGCGGGCCCGTCGGACTGGGCGGACAGGTTCGGCGGCCGGGACCACTGGTCGGGCCTGCTGGAGGCACGGCGGCGCGACGGCGGCGTGGTCCTCGTGCGCGCCGACGTCGTCCGGCTGCACGGCCCGGGGGCGCCGCACTCCTGGTCGGTGGCCATGACGGCGGCGGACGCCGCGCCCGAGCCGGTGGGCTCGGTGCTCGAACCGCTGATGAGCCGCACTCCCATCGCCATGCTCATCTGGGACACCGACCTGCGCTGCGTCTGGGCGAACGCCGCGACCGAGCGCCTGCTGCCCGCCTTCCCCCACTACCGGGTCGGGAGCGTGCTCACCGAACCCCCGCCGGGCATCGACACCGGCCCGGCGCGGGCGGCGCTCCGCAAGGTGCTCGCCGACGGCGTCCCGCTGTTCGACGAGGAGGTCCACCGGACGTCGCCGGACGGCCGCGCCGACTTCACTCTCTCCATCTCGCACTTCCGCCTCGACGGCGCCGACGGCCGGCCGCTCGGCGTCTGCTCGATGGCGCTGGACATCAGCCACAGCCGCGCCCGCCGCCGCCTCGCCCTGCTGCGCGAGGCCAGCACCCGCATCGGCACCACGCTCGACGTGCGGCGGACCGCGCAGGAGATGGCGGACCTCGCCGTACCGGTCCTCGCCGACTACGTCACCGTCGACCTCGCCGAGTCCGTCCTGCCGGACGCCGAGCCCCTGGAGCGGCTGACGGCGACGGAGGCGAGCGTCCCGGTGTTCCGCCGCGCGGGCGTGGCCTCGATCCACGACGGCGTCCCCGAGTCGCTGTGGCCGATCGGGGAACCGGTGTTCGTGCCTCCGTCGTCGCCCTTCATGGAGGTCCTGGCCACCGGGCGCTCCCATTTCGAGCCCGTGCTCGACACCTCGCCCGGCCGCTGGCTCGACCAGGACCCGGACCGGGCCGGAGTCATCCACGCCACCGGCATGCACACGCTGATCATCGTCCCGCTGCGGGCCCGCGGCGACACCCTCGGCGTCACCGTGTTCGTCCGCACCGACAACCGGACGCCGTTCACCAGGGACGACCTCGTCCTCGCCGAGGAGCTCGGCGCCCGCGCCGCACTGAGCCTCGACAACGCGCGCCAGTACACCCGCGAGCACGCCGCCGCCCTCGCCCTCCAGCGCAACCTGCTGCCGCGCAACCTGGCGGGCGGCGGGGCCGTCGAGGTCGCCTCCCGGTACGTGCCCTCCGACATGCACGCCGGCGTCGGCGGCGACTGGTTCGACGCGATCCCGCTGGACGGCGGCCGGGTCGCCCTCGTCGTCGGGGACGTCACCGGGCACGGCATCAACGCGGCGGCGACGATGGGACGGCTCCGCACCGCCGTCCGCACCCTCGCCTACCTGGACCTGCCGCCCGACCGGGTGCTCGCCCGGCTCGACGAACTGGTCGTCCGGCAGGCGGCCGAGGACGGGACGGCCTACGACATCACCGGCGCCACCTGCGTCTACGCCGTCTACGACGCGGCCTCCCGGCGGTGCACCGTGGCCGCGGCGGGCCATCCGCCGCCCGCGATCGTCGAGCCGGGCGGCGGGGTGAGCTTCCCCCGCCCGCCCGAGGGCACGCCGATCGGCCTCGGCCTCGGCGCGTACCGGCCCCTCACCGTCGACCTCGCCGAGGGCAGCCTCATCGCGCTCTACACCGACGGCCTCATCGAGACCCGCGAGTCCGACATCGAGGCGGGCATCGGCCGCCTGGCCGGCGCCCTGGCCCGCGCCGGCCTGTCCCGTGCAGAGCCGCCCCTGGACGACTTCTGCTCCACCGTCGTCCGCCTCATGACCGGTGACGGCCCCAACGAGGACGACGTGGCCCTCCTGGTAGCCCGCACCCCCACCACGTAGCGATGGGCGTCCTGGACCACCGGCGGTTCCCGGGGCCGTCCGCGCTCCGCCGTTGAGGCTTAGGTTAGGCTTTCCTTAATCGATCTTTGATTTCGGAGGAAAGTGGTGCTAGCCGGACTCGGCCCGCGCGGATGAGCGTGGTCACGGTGAAGCGGCCCGTGGCCGGTCCCGCGGCCGGGGTCGCGGCGGCGCGCAGGCGGCGGATCGCCGGGCTGGCCGTGCTCGCGGTGCTGCTCGCGGGCGCCGCGGCGGGATCGCTGGCCGTCGGCGCGCGGGCGCTGAGCCCCGCCGAGGTCTGGGACGGGCTGTTCGCGTCGCCGGGCCCCGACCAGCGGCTCACCGAGATCAGGCTCATCGTGCAGACCGTGCGGCTGCCCCGGACGGTGCTCGCGATCGTGGCGGGCATCGCCCTCGGGGTCGGCGGCGCCCTGATCCAGGGGGCCACGCGCAACCCGATCGCCGACACGGGACTGCTGGGGGTGAACTCCGGCGCCTCGTTCGCCGTGGTGACGGCGGTCGCGGTGCTCGGGCTCACCAACCCGTTCCAGTACGTCTGGTTCGCGTTCCTCGGGGCGGCGGCCGCCGGGGCCGTCGTGTTCGGGCTGGCGAGCATCGGGCGCGGGGCCGGCGATCCGCTGACGCTCGCGCTGGCCGGGCAGGGCGTCACCGTCTTCCTGGCGGCGATGACCACGGCGATCGCGCTGTCGGACCGGCAGTCGCTGAACGCGCTGCGGTTCTGGAACGCGGGCTCGGTGGCCGGCGTGGGGTTCGGCGTCATCTGGCCGGTGGCGGCGTTCGTCGCGGCCGGGCTGGCGCTGGCGCTGGCCGCGCTGCCCGCCGTCAACCTGCTCAACCTGGGCGACGACGTCGCGCGGGCGATGGGGGTGAACATCGCGGTGAGCCGGACGGCCGTCGTCGTCGCGATCACCCTGCTGGCGGGCGCGGCGACGGCCGCGTGCGGCCCCATCGCGTTCATCGGGCTCATGGTGGCCCACGTGGCCCGCCACCTGACCGGGCCGGACTACCGCTGGCTGGTGCCGTACGCGGGGCTGCTCGGCGCGGTCGTCCTCCTGGCCTGCGACATCGTCGGCCGCGTGGTCGTCCGGCCGGGCGAGCTGGAGGCGGGCATCGTCGTCGCCCTGGTCGGCGCCCCGTTCTTCGCGGCCCTGGTGTGGCGCGGGAAGCTGAAGGGCGTATGAGCGGGACGGACGTGCGCCGGGTGGCGCCGGGTGTGCGGCTCGGCGGGGTGTCGTTCCCGTGGCGGCCCTGGCCCCTGCTGGTCACGCTGCTGCTGGCGGCGGCGGCCTTCCTGGTGTTCTGCCTGTCCATCGGCGCCGGGGACTTCCCGATCGCCCTGCCGCGCGTGATCGCCACGCTGGCGGGCCGCGGCGAGCGGGTCGACGAGTTCGTGATCATGGATCTGCGGCTGCCGCGCGCCCTGGCCGGGCTCGTGGTGGGCGTCGCGCTCGGGACCTCGGGGGCGATCACGCAGTCCATCGCCCGCAACCCGCTGGCCAGCCCGGACGTCCTCGGGATCACCCAGGGCGCCGGCGCGGTCGCGGTGCTGCTGCTGACGGTGTCAAGCGGGGCCGGCGCGGCGGTCGCCGGCTCGGTGGGCGTGCCCGCGGCGGCGCTCGCGGGCGGCCTCGGCACCGGCCTGCTCGTCTACCTGCTGGCGTGGCGGCGCGGGATCGACGGGTTCCGGCTCATCCTCATCGGCATCTCGGTGAGCGCGCTGATGCAGGCGCTCACGACGTGGCTGCTGGTCACGGCCGACATCACCGACGTGGCGCGGGCCCAGGCGTGGCTGATCGGCTCGCTGGACGGACGGGGGTGGGCCGAGGTGAAGGTGGCGCTCGGGTGCACGCTCGTCCTGCTGGTCGTCGTGGCGGGTGCCGCGTTCCAGTTCAGGCCGCTGCACTTCGGCGACGAGGTCGCCGCGGGCCTCGGCGTCCGGTACTCGCTGGTGCGGGCGGTGATGCTGCTGTGCGCGGTGCTGCTGGCCGGGGCGGCGGTGAGCGCGGCGGGCCCGGTCCCGTTCGTCGCGCTGGTGGCGCCGCAGGCGGCGATGCGGCTGGCGCGGTGCGCGACGCCGCCGCTGGCGGCCTCCGGCCTGCTCGGCGCGCTGCTGCTGATCGGCGCGGACCTGGTGGCGCGGACGGTGCTCCCGGTCGGCCTCCCGGTCGGCGTGGTGACCGCCGCGATCGGCGGGCCCTTCCTTGTCTATCTGCTGGTGCGGGCGAACCTGAGACGGGTGGCGTGATGGTGAAGCGGAGGCGGACCGCCGGGAGCGCGGTGATCGAGGGCGGGGCGCGGCTCGCCGCCCGGGGCGTCGCGGTCGGCTACGGCGGCCGGGCGGTCATCGACGGGCTCGACGTGGAGATCCCGTCCGGGGTGATCACCACGATCATCGGCCCCAACGGCTGCGGGAAGTCGACGCTGCTGCGGACCCTGTCGCGGCTGCTCAGGCCGGCCGCGGGCACGGTCGTTCTGGACGGCGCCGACATCGCCGGGCTGAGGACCAGGGACGTGGCGAAGAAGCTCGGCCTGCTGCCGCAGGCGCCGGTCGCGCCGGAGGGGCTGACGGTCGCCGACCTCGTCGCCCGGGGCCGCCATCCGCACCAGGGCTGGCTGCGGCAGTGGTCGTCGGACGACGCCGACGTCGTGGAGCGGGCGCTCGCCATGACCGGGGTGGAGGACCTGGCCGCCCGTCCGGTCGACACGCTGTCCGGCGGGCAGCGGCAGCGCGTCTGGATCTCGATGATCCTGGCCCAGGGCACCGACCTGCTGCTGCTGGACGAGCCGACCACCTACCTGGACCTCGCGTACGCGATCGACGTCCTCGACCTGGTGGACGACCTGCACGAGTCGGGCCGCACCGTCGTCATGGTGCTGCACGACCTCAACCTCGCCACGCGCTACAGCGACAACCTCGTCGTGATGCGGGCGGGCTCGATCCTCGCGCAGGGTCATCCGCGCGACGTGATCACCGCCGAGCTGCTGCGCGAGGCGTTCGGGCTGCGCGCCGAGGTGATCGACGACCCGGTGGGGGACCGGCCGCTCATCGTGCCGATCGGCCGCGCCCACGTCCGCCCGGAACTGGACGACCAGCCGGAATCGGTCCGTTAGGTTAGCCTAACCTTATTTGATCGTGCTAGGGTAAGGCCGCCCTTACCGGGCAGTAGCGGACAGCACAAAAGCGAGGATTTCGCATGCCCCTGCAATCGACGCGACCCACCGGATTCTGGCGGCGGTGGGCGGCGATACTGTCCGCCGCGATCCTCGGCGCCGGACTCCTCGCGGGATGCGGTTCCGGCTCCGGCGACGAGGCGGCCGGCGACGCCCCGGCCGCGGCGGGCGGCGTGTTCCCGGTCACCGTGGAGCACGCGTTCGGGTCCACGGAGGTCGCCAAGGCCCCGCAGCGGGTCGTCTCCGTCGGCTACACCGACGACCAGGCCATCCTCGCGCTCGGCACCAAGCCGGTCGGCATGGTCGACCAGTACCCGAACCCGCCCGGCACGAGCCCCGACATCAACACCCAGTGGCCCTGGGTGAAGGACGCGTGGGGCGACGCCCGTCCCGAGGTCGTCATGAACAACGGCGACTCCGGCCCGAACTTCGAGAAGATCGCCGCGCTGCGGCCGGACCTGATCATCGCGGTCTACTCCGAGATCGACCAGGCCGCCTACGACAAGCTCTCCAAGATCGCCCCGACGGTCGCGCGGACGAAGGCCGAGAAGGAGCCGTTCAGCGCGCCGTGGCAGGACAACGCGGTGCACATCGCCAAGGCCCTCGGCAAGGAGGCCGAGGGCAAGAAGATGGTCGCCGACATCCAGGCCAAGCTCGACGCCGCCCGCAAGGCGCACCCCGAGTTCGCGAGCCAGACCGCCGTCGTCCTGTCCTGGTACAAGAACTCGGTCGCGCCGTTCACCACCACCGACGTGCGCGGGCAGGTCGTGACCGGCATCGGCTTCAAGGGCGCCACGGAGATCGACAAGATCGCCGGCGGCAAGTTCTTCACGACGCTGTCCCCCGAGCGCATCGACCTCATCGACGTCGACCGCATCTTCGTCATCAACGACAAGGCCGACCAGGAGGCGCTGAAGAAGTTCGAGCTCTTCACCAACCTCTCCGCGGTCAAGGACGGCAAGGTGTCGTACCTGCTGGACAGCGAGGGCCCGGCGGTCGGCGCGGCCATCTCGCAGAGCACCCTGCTGTCCCTGCCCTACGCGATCGACGAGATCGTCAAGTCGGCCGGGTAGGTGCGTGAGCAGCACCGATGAGCACCACCGATACGCGCCCCGCCCCGGCCGCCCTGCGCACGGCGACCGGGCGCGAGGCCGCCCGCTGGGTCGCGGCGTACTGCCGCGCGACGCCCTGGCCGACCACGGCCGCCGTGCTCGCCACGGTGGCCGGGGCGGCGCTCCAGGTGCTGCCGGTCCTGCTGCTCGGCCGGGTGGTCGACGGGGTGGCCGGCGGCGGATCACCGGCCATCCTGATCACGGTCGGCGCCCTCATGGTGGCCGCCGCGCCGCTCGGCGCGGCGGCCACCGCGGCGTCGGAGTACCTGATCGGGCGGCTCGGCGCGGACCTGCTCGCCCGGCTGCGCGAGGGCGCGGTCAAGGCCGTGCTCGGCATGCCGAGCGCCCGGATCGAGCAGGTCGGCCGAGGGGACGTGCTCTCCCGGGTCGGCGATGACGTCGCCGTCCTGTCCAAGGGCATCCGGACGGCCGTCCCCACGGTGTTCTCGGCGGGGGTGCTGGTCGCCATCGCCACCGCCGGCATGTTCGGCCTCGACTGGCGGCTCGGCCTCGCGGGCGCCGGCGCGCTGCCCGCGTACGCGCTGGCGCTGCGCTGGTACCTGCCGAGGTCGGCGCCGATGTACCGGCGGCAGCGGGCGGCCCAGGCCGACCGGGCGCAGGAGCTGATCAGCGGCCTGGACGGCATCGGCACCGTCCGGGCGTACCGGCTGGAGGACGCCTTCCGCGCGAACGTGACCCGCGAGTCGTGGCGGGTGCGCGATCTCGGCATCGACGTGTTCCGCCTCTTCGGCCGGTTCGTCGGACGGGAGAACCGCGCCGAGTTCATCGGGCTCGTCCTGATCATCGTGGTGGGGTACGCGCTGCTGGAGGCCGACGCCGCGAGCCTGGGCGACGTGTCGGCGGCGCCGCTGCTGTTCCACCGCCTGTTCAACCCGCTGGGCTCCATCCTGTTCACCTTCGACGAGGCGCAGAAGTCGGGCGCGAGCCTGACCCGGCTGGTCGGGGTGCTGGGGGAGCCCGCGGAGGAGCGGCTGGTGGGCGGCACCCCCGTCCCGCCGGACGCCGCGGCCCACCCGGTCACCGTCGAGGGGCTGACGTTCCGCTATCCCGACACCGAGGAGCCGGTCCTGCGGGACGTCGACCTGACGATCCCGGCGGGCGGCTCCCTCGCGCTGGTGGGCGCGACCGGAGCGGGCAAGTCGACGCTGGCCGCGCTCATCGCCGGCATCGGCACGCCGCAGTCCGGTTCGGTGCGCATCGGCCCGGTCGACCTCGCCGGGCTGGACGAGGCCGGGGCGCGGGCCCTGGTGAGCATCCTCACGCAGGAGACGCACGTGTTCTCCGGCCCGCTCGCCGACGACCTGCGGCTGGCCGCGCCGGAGGCGACCGACGCCGACCTGCGGGACGCCCTGCGCACGGTCGGCGCGGACGGCTGGGTCGACGCGCTGCCCGACGGGCCGCGGACCCGGGTCGGCGAGGGCGGCGAGCGCCTCGACGCCACCAGGAGCACCCAGCTCGCGCTGGCCCGGCTGGTGCTGACCCGGTCGCCGGTGGTGGTGCTGGACGAGTCGACCGCCGAGGCCGGCAGCCAGGGCGCCGCCGAACTGGAGCGGGCCGTCCTGGCCGCGTGCCGGGGGCGCACGACGCTGTTCGTCGCGCACCGGCTGACCCAGGCGATGGCGGCCGACCGGATCGCCGTCCTGGACGCCGGGCGCGTGGTCGAGCAGGGCGCGCACGACGAACTGGTGGCGCTCGGCGGCCGGTACGCGCGGCTGTGGCGGGCCTGGCGGGCGGGTGGCTGAGCCGGCGATGACGACCCCCGACACTCCGGGACCACGCACGGGGCCCGAGATCCTGCGGACCGCGCTGCGCCGCAACGCCGGCGCCATGGCCTCGGGCACCGTACTGATGGGCCTGTACCAGGCGGGCGAGACCGCGTTCCCCATCGCGCTCGGCCTGATCGTCGAGCACACGATGCGGGACCGGAGCCTCGGCGCGCTCGGCCTGTCCGTCGCCGCGCTCGCCGTGATCATCACGACCGTGTCGTTCTCGTGGCGGTTCGGGATGCGCATCCTGCAGAAGGCCAACACGACCGAGGCGCACCGCTGGCGGGTGCGGGTCGCGGCCTGCGGGCTGCAGCCGGTGCCCCGGGACACGGGCCTGAAGTCCGGCGAGGTGCTGACCATCGCCACCGAGGACGCCGACCAGACCGCCGACATCATCGAGGTGGTGCCGCTGCTGATCAGCTCGCTGGTCGCGGTGCTGATCGCGGCGGTCGCGCTGGGCATGGCCAGCATCGGGCTCGGCGTGCTGGTGATCGTCGGGACCGTCGCGGTCCTGTCGGTGCTGAGCGTGCTGTCCAGGCGGATCGGCGCCAGTACCCGCGAGCAGCAGGCACGGGTGGCGCGCGCGGGCGCGAAGGTCGCCGACCTCATCGCGGGCCTGCGCCCGCTGCACGGCTTCGGCGGCAACCACGCCGCTTTCCGCTCCTACCGCGAGGTCAGCACGGAGGCGCGCGACCAGGCGGTCACCGTCGCCAAGGCGAACGGCGCGTACGCGGGCGCGGCCCTCGCCCTCAACGCGCTCCTCGCCACCGCCGTCACTCTGCTGGCCGGACGGCTCGCGTTCGACGGCCGGATCAGCACCGGTGAGCTCGTCATGGCCGTGGGGCTGGCGCAGTTCATCATGGAACCGCTCAAGCTGTTCTCGGAGATGCCGAAGTACGTCATGGTCGCGCGTGCGTCCGCCGACCGGATGGCCCTGGTACTGGCCGCGCCGCCGGTGATGACCCCGGGCACGGAACGTCCGGCCGAGGACGGCGGCCTGGAGGTCGACTCCGTCCAGTACGGGGCGCTGCGCGAGGTGAAGTTCCAGGTGGACGCCGGCGAGTTCGTCGCGATCGCCGCCTACCAGCAGCGTGCGGCCGCCGACCTCATGGCGCTGCTCTCCGGCGACGTCCCGCCCGCTGCGTACGAGGGCGTGGTGCGGGTCGGCGGCCGGGAGGCGGCGGACCTGTCGATCGACGCGCTGCGCGAGCACATGCTGGTGAACCCGTCCAACGGGGAGATCTTCGCGGGCACCCTCCGCACGAACATCGACCCGTCGGGCACCGGCCGGACGGTCGAGGCCGCCGTCGAGGCGGCCGTCGAGGCGTCCATGCTGACCGACGTCGTCGCGCTCCACCGCGAGGGGCTCGACCACGCCGTCCGCGACCGCGGCGCGAACCTGTCCGGCGGGCAGCGCCAGCGGCTGTCGCTGGCCCGCGCGCTGGCCGCCGACGCCGCCGTCCTCGTCCTGCACGACCCGACCACCGCCGTGGACGCGGTCACCGAGCAGCTCATCGCGCGCGGCATCGCCGGGCTGCGGCGGGGCCGGACCACCCTCGTGATCACCAGCAGCCCGGCCCTGCTGGACGCCGCCGACCGCGTCCTCGTCCTGGACGGCGGCATCATCACCGCGGAGGACACGCACCGCAACCTCCTCGGCGCGGACGAGCGCTACCGCCTGACCGTCGCGCGCTGACCGCCGGTCCCGGCGGTCATCGGCGGAGCGAGACGCGCACGTCGCCGTCGTCGGCGGTGACCGCGTCCAGCATGCCGCTGGGGATGCGGAACACGCGGCCGGGCGCCGCCGGCCACGGCAGGCGGCGTTCGGCGACGGTCCGTCCGTTCTGCGTGACGGTCACCCGGGGGAAGGGCACGTACTCGTCCACCCAGGCCAGCAGCCGCCCGCGGGCGGGGCCGCGCCCGCCCGGCCGGTACGCCGACGGGGAGATCCAGCGCAGCGGCTCCTCCGCGACGATCCGGACCGCGCCGCCGGGGCTCTTCCCCCCGGCCAGATGGTCGAGGACGCTCCGGGCGACGTGCGCGCCGTCGAGGGCCGCGATGTCCGCGGTGTCCACGGGATGCAGCATGTTGCCCGCCGCGAAGACCTCCGGGCGGCTCGTGCGCAGGGCGCCGTCGACGGCCGGGCCGAGCGTGCCGGGGTCCAGGTCGAGGCCGCCGGAGCGGACGAGTTCGTTGTCGGGGATCCAGTCCCCGGTGAACACGACCGTGTCGCAGGGCACGATGTGGCGCCGGCCGGTGCGCGTGTCCTCGATCTGCACGGCCTCGACGCGGTGCTTGCCGATGACCCGGGTGACGCGGGTGCCGGTGCGCAGCGGCACCCGCAGCCCGAGCCGGCCCGCGACCGGGAGCGCCGCGTACGCCTCGCCGCGCGGACGCTCCGAGGTCATGAGCACGGTCCGGCAGCCCGCCTCGCGCAGCGTCAGCACCGCCGACCAGCTCACCAGCTCGCTGCCGACGACGACCGCGCGGCGGCCCGGCCTGCGGTGCCGCAGGTGGACGAGGTTCTGCAGGTGGCCGGTGGTGTAGACGCCGTCCGGGCGGTCACCGGGCACCAGCCGCGCCGTGCGCGGACGCTCCCGGGCGCCCGTCGCCAGCACCACCGCCCCGGCGCGGACCTCGTACAGGCCGTCCGGCGCGGTGACCTCCAGCGCCCCGTCCGGGGACCAGCCGGTCACCATCGCGCCGGTGCGGATCTCCGCGCCCGCCCGCGCCGCGCTCTCGGCCATGCGGCGCGCGTAGTCCGGCCCGGTCAGGACGCGGTGCAGGTCGCGGACGCCGAAACCGGTGTGGGCGCAGTGCCGCGGGATGCCCCCGGCGTGCTGCTCCCGCTCCAGGACGAGCGGCCGCCCGGGAACCGCCCCCGCGAGTTCCCGTGCGGCGCGCAGCCCGGCCGGGCCCCCGCCGACGATGGCCACCGCGGGCGTCAGCCGGGTGCGCGTCGTGCTCATCGTTCGCCTTCCTCGTCGGTTCCCCCGGCTGAGCCCCGCAGCGCGTCGTCCAGCATCCCGGTGACGTTCGCGCCGCAGTAGAAGCCCTGGCAGCGTCCGTTCATCGCGCGGGTGCGGCGGCGCAGCCCGTCCATGTCGCACGGCGGGACCGTGCTCGCGAGCGCGTCGCGGATCTCGCCGCGGGTGACCCGTTCGCAGAAGCACACGATCGAGCCGTACTCCGGGTCGGCGGCGATGCGGCCGGCGTCCGCGTACGGGCGCGGGAACGCCTCGCCGATGTTGGGCATGCGCGGGGGATCGGGCAGATCGGTGCGCTCGTCCAGCTCCAGGCCCGCTTTGCCCAGCAGGTCCAGCAGGTGCCGGGCGACCGCCATGCTGGACGTCAGGCCGGTGGAGCGGATGCCCCCGGCGACGGCGTAGCGCTGTCCGGCGTCCACGCCGATGGTGTAGTCGGAGACGTCGCTGGCCGCGCGCAGCCCCGCGTAGGTCGCGGTGACCTCCTCCTTCAGCAGCCGCGGCATGATGCGCTCCCCGCGCTCCAGCAGGAACGCGTAGCCGTCCTCGGTGGTCGAGGTGTCGGCGCGGTCGGTCATGTCCTCGGCGGTCGGGCCGAGCATGACGTTGCCGTAGATCGTCGGGCTGATCAGCACGCCCTTGCCGAGCTTGGACGGCACCGGCAGCACGATCCGGTCCACCAGCGGCCGGGCCTGCTTGTCGTAGACGAGCAGCTCGCCGCGCCGCGGATGCAGGTGGAACCGGTCGTGCCCGAACTGCGCGTCGATCACGTCGCTGCCGAGCCCGGCCGCGTTGACGACCCACCGCGCGCGGACGTCGCCGCCGCTGGTGTGCAGGACGGTCGCGTCCGGGCCCGCGGTGACGGACTCGACGCGGTGCGACCGCAGCAGCCGCACGCCGCGCCGGACCGCGTCGGTCGCCAGCGCGAGCGTGGTCGTCCAGGTGCAGATGATGGACTCGCCCGGCACCGTCAGCCCGCCGAGGGCGCCGGGGCCCAGCGAGGGGACCTGCCGGTACACCTCGTCCGGGCCGACGATCTCGCTCTCGCCGTAGCCGTTCTTCTCCGCCTTGGCCTTCAGGCCGGGGAGCGCGGCGAGCTGCTCGTCGTCCCAGGCGACCAGCAGCGCGCCGGTCGGCTCGTAGGGGATGCCGGTGCGGTCGGCGTAGTCCTTGAGCAGCCGGTACCCCTCGGCGACCAGCCGCGCCTCCAGGGTGCCGGGGGAGGCGTCGAATCCGGTGTGCAGGATCGCCGTGTTCGCCTTGCTGGTGCCGTCGCCGACGTCGCGGCGGGCGTCCAGCAGGACGACGTCGAGCCGGTGCCCCGCCAGGGCGCGGGCGATCGCCGAGCCGACGACGCCCGCCCCGATCACCGCGACGTCCGCGACCCGCCGGTCCGGCGGAGCGGTCTGCGGTGTGCTCACTTCTTCTCCCTTCCGATCGCGGTGCTCTCGACGGCGTCCCGCCACCGCGCGCGGAACTCGGCGGCCTGGTCGGCGCCCATCCGCGGGGTGTAGGAGGTGTCCGGCGTCCAGCCGACGATCGCGTCGGCCAGCGGCAGCGCCGGGTCGGCGGCGCTGCGCGCGAACGCCACCGCCCCGAGCGCGGTCGCGTGCTCGGACGGGAACACCTCGACCGGCGTCTGCAGCAGGTCGGCGACCGCCTGCATCAGGACGCGGCTGCGGGTGAGGCCGCCGTCGACGCGCAGCCGCGGCAGGGCGGCGCCGGTGTCGCGGGCCGTGCAGTCCGCCAGCTCGGCGACCTGCGCGGCGATGCCGTCGAGCACCGCCTTGACCAGGTGCCCGGCCGTGCTGGACAGCGTCATGCCGGTGAACGACGCGGTCGCCTCCGGCTCCCACCACGGCGCCGACAGCCCGGCCAGCGCCGGCACGCACAGCACGCCGTCGGCGTCCGGCGCGGCGACCCGGTCGAGGTCGGGCGCGCCGCCCACCAGGCCGAGGTCGGCCAGCCAGCGCACCGCCGAGGCGGCGGTCGGGACCTGGCCGTCCAGGCAGTAGGACGTCTCGCCGCGCACCCGCCACGCCACCGACGCGGCCAGCCCCGAGCCGGACCGGGCGGGCGCCGTGCCCATGTTGGCCAGCAGGAACGCGCCGGTGCCGAACGTGCACTTGGCCTCGCCCGGTTCCAGGCACCGCTGGGCCAGCAGCGCGGCCTGCTGGTCGACGACCAGGCCGCCCACCGCGGCCCGGCGGCCGAACGCGGTCGTCTCGCCGACGGTCTCGTCGCAGGCCGCGATGTGCGGCAGCGGCTCGTCCTCCAGCCCGAACACCGCCAGCAGCTCGGGGCTCCAGGCGGCCGTGTCCAGATCGGTGACCAGCGACCGGGACGCCGTCGACACGTCCGTGACGAACTCGCCGGTGAGCCGGTGCAGCAGCCAGGTGTCGGACGTGGTGACGACGCCGTCGCGGGTGAGCCGGTCCCGGATCCAGCGCATCTTCGGCGCCGAGAAGTACGGGTCGAGCACCAGGCCGGTGCGCCGGGCCACCAGGTCCGCGAACTCCGCGCGCTCGGCGCAGATGTCCGCGGACCTGCGGTCCTGCCACACGATCGCGGGCGTGAGCGGTTCGCCGGTGGCGGGGTCCCAGGCCAGGACGGTCTCGCCCTGGTTGGCCAGGGTCACGCGGTCGACCCCGGCCCCCGCCTCGGCGACGGCGCGCCGCCCGGACTCCAGCACCGAGTCGAGGAGCTCCCGGGAGTCCTGCTCGACCCCGCCACCCGACAGGTAGCGGGGTCGCACCGGCAGTTCCACCACGCTCAGGACGCGGTCGGAGCCGTCCACGACCATGGCCTTGGTGCCTGACGTGCCCTGGTCGATGGCCAGCACGGTGGTCACGGACGGCCTCCGGGAGCCTGCGTCGGCTGCTCGGGGGCGTCCTCGTCCAGGACCTTGTCGATGTCGTGCATGTCGGGCATGGTGAGCCCCTTGGTGCCGTGCCGGATCAGCAGGTACGCCAAGTAGACCGCACCGATCGCCGACATCACCGCGACGTAGCGCCAAGGCTCGGCGAAGGACGAGTCACGGAAGATCAGCAGCTCGTAGGCCAGCCAGCAGACCGCCACCACCAGCACCGGGATCTCCCAGCGGCCGAGGTCGAAGCCCTTGGACGGCGGCAGGTTCCGCCGCTTGGCCAGGTACAGCGCCACGGTCGCCGCGTAGATGATCGCGGGCAGCAGCGTCGCCGCCGAGAACAGCGAGAACAGCGCCTGGGTGGAGCGGGCGAACAGCGCCAGCAGGATCTGCGCGACCACGAACATGAACACGGCCGCGTTCATCGGGGTGCCGGTCGCCGGGTTGATGCGGCGCAGCAGCTGCCAGCCGGGGAACCGCTTGTCCCGCGACATCGCCCAGACCAGCCGGGCCCCGCTCAGCGAGATCACGAGCCCGCAGGAGAAGATCGAGACCACGACGAGGACGAGCAGGCCCTTGCCGACGTAGGAGCCGAGCACCCGGGTGATGACGTCCGCGACCGGGGTGTCGGACTGCGCCAGCGCGGACGGGTTCTCCGCCAGCGCGGTCACCGCGACCAGGAACAGCATGCCGAGCACGCCGAGGCCGATCACGGCCTGCGCCATCGCCTTCGGCACCACGCGCGCCGGGTCCTTGGTCTCCTCCGCCAGGTTCGCCGCCGACTCGAAGCCGACGATGGTGAACGCGCCGAGCAGGAAGCCGAGCGCCCACGGCCCGACCGAGGTCGCCCCGCCGAGCGAGAAGTAGCCGTCGCTCGGGACGTCGCCCTTGCTGAACAGGGTGCCGAAGTCCAGGTCGCCGGTGAACGCGCCGACCGCGAACAGCAGCACGGTCAGCGACACCATGCCGATCAGCTGGATGGTGACCGCGACGGTGTTGACCCGCTGCGTCGCGCGGGTCGACAGGGCGACCAGGATCGCCTGCAGGAGCACCACCACGGCGGTGATGACCCACGCGTTCTGGCTGGTGCCCTCGTACTGGAACAGCACCGGCAGGATCGTCGCGGCGATCGTGTAGTCGACGGCGACGACCACGACGCCGAGGAACATGAACGAGATCCAGCCCATGATCCAGCCGAGCACCGGGTTGGCCAGCCGGGACGTCCACTGGTAGGCGTAGCCGCTGACCGGGATCCGGGCGGCGAGCGCGCCGAAGATCAGCGCCACGCTCAGCTGGCCCACCACCACGATCGGCCAGGTCCAGATGCCGAGCGGGCCGGAGCTCTGCAGCACCGACCCGTAGGCGGTGAAGATCCCGGTCGCGATCGACACGAACCCGAACGCCACCGCGAACGAGGCGTACCAGCCGAGCTCGCGCTTGACCTCCTGCGCGTAACCGAATTCCGAGAGCCCGTCACCGGACGCGGGCGGGCCCGCCGCCGCGCCGCGGGACGGCGTGGAAGAATCGGTCATTGATCGTCTCCTTGTACATTCATGAGGGGATTGGCGATCGGGCCGGGCGACGTGGCAGCGCCGCCCGGCCACCATGGACTCACCCGGTCGCCACGATGAGGCCGCCGGAGTCCTCCAGGGCCTCGCGCAGTGCCGGGGACGGCATCTCGTCGGTGATCAGTCCATCGAAGTCGTCCAGGCCGCACACCCGGTGCGCGGCGACGCGGCCGAGCTTGCGCGAGTCGGCGAGCACGTACGAGCGCACCGTGTTCGCGATCATCACGCGGCGGGTGGCGACCTCGTCCAGGTGGTAGTCGGTCAGGCCCGCCGCGACGTCCACCCCGCCGGACCCGAGGAACGCCACGTCCGCGTTCAGGTCGGCGAAGAACCTCGCGGTGTCGGCGCCCGCGCAGGCCAGGTCGCCGGCCCGCAGCCGCCCGCCCGCCACCAGCACCTCGACCCGCGGCCGGCCGGCCAGCTCCGCGGCCGCCAGCAGCGAGCACGTCGCGACCACGCCGTGGTGGTCCTGCGGCAGCGCCCGCGCCGCCTCCAGCGCGGTGGTGCCCACATCGATGATCAGGGTCTGCCCCGGCCGCACCAGCCCGGCCGCCGCGCGCCCGATGGCCGCCTTGGCCTCCCGGTCGGCGCCGGAGCGCTCGGCGAACGGCGCCTCCTCGCCCGACCCGCCGACGACGCTGGTCGCGCCGCCGTGCACCCGCACCAGCGACCCGCGCCGCTCCAGCGCGACCAGGTCGCGGCGCACCGTCTCGGCGGACACGCCGAGCATCGCCGCGAACTCCTCGGTCCGCACCACGGACCGGTCGCGCAGCGCCTTCCGGATCCGCCGGTGCCGCTCAGGCGCGAGCACGGCCACTGACTGACTTTGTGGAAGATTGACCGAACATATGGGGAAGTGTGCATAACTATGGAGTTTTAGTCAAGACAACCCCAGGTCACAGCCCCTGCAACGGCCCGATCCGCCCCTGCCGCGGCCCCCCCGCGGGGGCGTCGGCGTCCCCCCGAACCGTTCCGTCCGGCGACCCGTCCCACAGAGGGACGAGGGCAGAAGAGCCATGGCGGTGAAACAGGATGCCGCGCCGGCGGCACCGGCCCGGCGCCGCTCGGCCTGGACGCGGGGCCGCGTGCCCGCCGCACTGGCGGTGGCGACCGCCGGCCTGCTGGCCCTGCACCGGCTGGTGCCCGGCCGGATGGGCAGCCTGCTGGAGGCGTTCCTGCCCTGGCTCGGCCTCGTGATCGTCGTCCTGGCCGGCGCCGCGCTGCTGCGCCGGCCAGCACAACGTCAGCGACGAGAACACCGACCCGGCGGGCACCGCCCGCGCGCTGGCCGCCGCGAAGCCCGACCTCATCGCGCTGGAGGAACTGGTGCCGGCGGCACTGCCCGTCTACGCGCGGACCCTCGCCGCCGGCTTCCCTCCGCTGACGAAGCCGGAGGCGGCGGGTCACTTGACGGCTATGCCGCCGTAGACCCAGGCGCCGCCGCTCGCGGCGGCCTCTTCGGCGTCGGCGTACCAGCGGTTCACCTTGACCAGGCCCGGCTCGACGAGGGGGAGGCCGTTGAACAGGCGCAGGATCGCGTCGTGGCCGCGGAAGTTCATGGTCGCCGAGGCGTTCTCGTAGGCGGACTCGATGATGCGGACGAGGTCGGCCGGGCGGTCGTCCAGGGTGCTGTGCGAGATGACCAGGTGGCTGCCGGGCGCCATCCGGTCGGTGAAGGCGCCGACGATGCCCGCCGGGTCCTCGGCGTCGGTGACGAAGTGCAGCATGGCGTTGAAGATGACGCCGACCGGGCGGTCGAAGTCGATCAGGCGCGCCACCGCGTCGGAGGCGAGGACGGTCTCGGGGTTGCGCATGTCGGCCTGGATCGCGGCGGTGCGGTCGTCGGCGGCCAGCAGGGCGCGGGCGTGCACGATGACGATCGGGTCGATGTCCACGTAGACGACATGGGCCTTCGGGTGGACGCTCTGCGCGATCTCGTGGACGTTGCCCTGGTTGGGCAGTCCGGCGCCGAGGTCGATGAACTGGTCGATGCCCTGCGCGGCGACGTGGGCGATGGCGCGGCCGAGGAAGCGGCGGTTCGCGCGGAGGGCCTCGACGCCGTCCGGGATGGAGTCGATGAGGTGGCCCGCGAGTTCGCGGTCGGCGGCGTAGTTGTCCTTGCCGCCGAGCACGTAGTCGTACATGCGGGCCACGTTCGGGGTGCTCGGGTCGATCCCCTGCGGCACGACTGGCTCCTGCGACACCGATGCTTCCCGTCTGCCGTGGCCGATAGAACGTTCTAAAGGATCATAGAGGCTCAGATCGTGCGTAAGTAGTGAATTACGGGGTCCGCTGTGCCACGATGGCGCTGATCACCCCCCGGCGCATGGAGCGCGTATGGAATTCACCCTCAACGGCAAGCCCGTCGACGTCGGCGTCGAGCCCGCGGAGACCGTGGCGGGGGTGCTGCGGGAGCGGGTGGGCCTGACCGGGACCAAGGTCGCCTGCGGCACGGGCGTGTGCGGCACCTGCACCGTGCTGGTCGACGGCCGCACGGCGGCGAGCTGCCTGCTGCCCGCCGGGACGGTGGCCGGCCGCGACGTCACGACCGTGGAGGGGCTCGGCGGCGACCATCCGGTGCAGCGGGCCTTCGCCGCGCACGACGCGCTGCAGTGCGGCTACTGCACGCCGGGCTTCGTGGTGGAGGCGGCGGCGTTCATGGACCGGTGGCGGGCCGGGCACGGCGCGTCCGAGCCGTCCCGCGAGCAGATCGCCGAGGCGCTGGCCGGTCACCTGTGCCGCTGCGGAGCGTACGCCGGCATCTACGCGGCGGTCGCGGCGGCGTGCGCGGGCGAGCACGACGACCCCGAGGACGGCTCGGCGGACGGGGCGGCGGACGGCGGTGCGGTGGCGCCGGTGCGCGTGGAGGCGCTCGAAAAGATCACCGGCGCGGCGCGGTACACGGCGGACGTCGTCCTGGACGGGCAGCTCGAAGGCGTGATCGTCCGGTCGCCGCACCCGCACGCGACGGTGGGCGAGATCCGGTGCGAGGGCCCGCTGGCCGAGCTGCTGCCGCCGGACCGCGTCGTCCGGTACGCGGGCCAGCCGGTGGCGGCGGTCGCCGCGCCCACCCGGGCCGAGGCGCTCGCGATCGCGGCGCGGGTCGAGGTGGAGTACACGGTGCTGCCCGCCGTCCTGTCGCCGGACGACGAGACCGTCGTCTACCCGACCAAGGAGTCGTGGCAGGCGGCGCCGCGCGCCAACGAGGGCCCGCTCGCGTCCGCCAAGTGGAACGGCAACGTGCGCGGGCCCGCCGGGATGAGCTGGCGCGGACGCACGGCCGTGAAGCGCATCGAGAAGGCCCGGAGCGGCGGCGGCCAGGCACTGGTGGAGGCCACCTTCACCACGTCCGCGCAGGCCCACACCTGCATGGAGCCGCACGGCTGTGTGGCCCGCTGGGACGACGGTGAACTGCATCTCCACCTGTCCACCCAGGCCGTGACCCGCGTCGCGGCCCAGGCGGCCAAGCGCTGGAAGCTCGGCCCGGAGCAGGTCCACATCGCGGCCGAGCATGTGGGCGGAGGGTTCGGCTCCAAGGTCAACGTCACCGCCGACGTGGTGGCGGCCGTGGAGCTGTCCCGGCTGCACGGCACGCCCGTCCGGGTCGTCCTCAGCAGGGAGGAGGAGCTCGTCGACGGCGGCAGCCGCCCCGGGGTGCGCGTCGAACTGGCACTCCTCGCGGACGCCGACGGCGGGCTGGCGGCCTTCACCATGGACGCCCACGGCGACGCCGGCGTCTCCATCGGGTCCAACGCGGCCTGGCACTCGCGGTTCTTCTACGGCAACGCGCCGCGCCGGATCCGCGACTACGACCACATCACCAACCGCGCCCCCGGCATCCCCTTCCGCGGCCCCGGCCTGCCGCCGATGCTGTGGGCGCTGGAGCAGGGCGTGGACGAGATGGCGCTGCGCCGCGGCGAGGACCCCCTCGCGCTGCGCCGCCGCTGGGACGGCAACGCCAAGCGCCACGCGCTCTACGACCGGGCCGCCGACCTGCCCATGTGGCGCGATCGCACCGATCCCGGCGACGGCCGCATGCGCCGCGGCGTGGGCGTCGCCGCCGCGAACTACATGTACTTCGTCGACCCGGGCACCAAGGTGTCGCTGGCGGTCGAGCAGGGCGCCGTGGTCGCCCGCATCGCCGCCCAGGACATCGGTACCGGCAGCCGCTCGGTGATCGCCGAGGTCGTCCGGGCGGGGCTGGAGTTGCGGCCCGGCCAGGTGCGCGTGGAGATCGGCAACAGCGACCACGCCTACGGGCCGACGTCCGCCAGCAGTTGCACGACCCCGTCGGTCGCTCCGGCGGCCGAGGACGCGGCGCGCCGGCTCCGCAAGGCCCTCGGCGGCCGCACCCTCGATGAGGCCGAGGGGCTCCAGGTCGTCGGCAGGCGCCCCCGGGACCGCCGCGGCTACGTCACGCCCTTCCCCCTGGACCACTTCGCCATCGGACGCGGCTTCACCGGGGCCGTCGTCATGACCGAGGTCGAGGTGGACACCCTGCTCGGCCGCGTCCGGCCGACCCGGGTGTGGTGCGGGGTGTCCGCCGGGCACATCTACGCGCCCCGGCTGGCCCGCAACCAGTGCGAGGGCGGGGTCGTCCAGGGCATCGGCTACGCGCTGTTCGAGCAGCGCCGGGACGACCCGGGCACCGGCACCGTCCTCACCGCGAACCTGGAGGACTACCGCATCCCCGGCATCGCCGACACTCCGGAGATCGACGTGTACTTCCACACCGAGGGCTGGGACCACGTCCCCGGCCGCGGCGTCGGCCTCGGCGAGATCTGCACGGTGGCCGTCGCCGCCTCGATCGGCAACGCCGTCCGGCACGCCACCGGCTGGCGCCCGCTGGACCTGCCCGTCCGGCCCGACCTGCTCCTGGAGGGGATCGGCGCGTGACCACCATCGAGGACGCCGCCAGAGCCGTCCGCGACACCGGCGGCGAACTGCGCGCCGGCGGCACCGACGTCATGACCCGTCCGGCCCGGCCCCCGGTCGACCTGCTCGGCGTCCCCGGCCTGCGCGGCATCGGCTGGCAGGCGGACGGCTCCGCCCGCATCGGCGCGGTCACCGCCATCGCGGACCTGCTCGCCGACGACCGCCTGACCGCGGCCTACCCGGCGCTCGCCGCCACGGCCGCCGCCGTCGCCACCCCGCAGATCCGCAACGTCGCCACCGTCGGCGGGAACCTCCTCCAGCGCAACCGCTGCTGGTACCTGCGCAACCCCGCCTTCACGTGCCACCAGACGGGAGGCGACAGCTGCCCGGCCCGCGAGGGAGACCACCTCTACTCGGCGGTCATCGACCAGGGCCCGTGCATCGCGCCGCACCCGTCCTCGCTGGCCGTGGCACTCCTGACGTACGGCGCCACCGTTGAGGTGCACGGCCGGGACGCGCTGGGCGTCACCGACCTGTACGGAGACGGCAGCGACCCGGCACGCGACCACTGCCTGGACGCCGCCGAGGTCCTCCAAGCGGTTCGCCTGCCCGCCCCCGCGCCGTCCGAGCGAGGCGCCTACCGCCGCGCCACCGCTCGTGAGATGGCGGAATGGCCGCTGGTCGAGGCCGCCGCCCGCCTCACCTTCGACGGCGACACCGTCAGCACGGCCGCCGTGGCGGTGGGCGGAGTGGCCCGCACGCCCCTCCTCCTCCCAGAAGTGGCCGAAGCGCTGGTGGGAAAGCCCGCGACCGAGGAGGCCCTGGCCGCCGCCGCGGATCTGGCGACCGCCCGCTGCGCTCCTCTGCCGCAGACCGCCTACAAGGTGCCGCTGCTCCGCGCCACCCTGATCGACACCCTCACCGCCTGCGCGGCCCCGGCCCCCTGACCGCCGGCCCGTGCGGGCCGCGACCCGCACGAATCGGCCGGAAGATGCTGGAAACTTGGGGGATGTCGCCGGAAACAGTGGTCGAGGCCAGGGACGTGAGGCTCACACTCGGGGGCGGCCCGGTGCTGACCGGCGTCGACCTCCGGGTGAGACGGGGCGACATCGTCGCCGTGCTCGGGGAGAACGGCGCGGGGAAGTCGACCCTGCTGCGCTGCCTGGCGGGGCTCCAGCCCGGGACATCGGGAGACATCAAGGTCTTCCATCGGACGCCGTCCGACGCGGCGTGGTTTTGGCGCGACGTCGTGTGCGTCGCCGAGGAACCGGCCTGGTATCCCGGACTGACCGTCCGGGAGCACCTTGAACTGATGCCGGCGGTGCACGGCGGCGCGCGGATGGAGGCCGGCACCGCGCTGGAGGTCTTCGGGCTGGCCGGGCGGGCGGACATGGCGCCGCTGGCGATGTCCACCGGGCAGCGGCAGCGGTTGTCGCTGGCCATGGCCTTCATCAGGCCCAGCCGGTTGCTGCTGCTGGACGAACCGGAGCGCGGCCTCGACCCCGCCTTCCGGACACGGCTCGCGGCGGGCGTGACCGAGTACGCGGCGGCCGGAGGCACGGTGGTGATGGCGACGCACGACCTGCCGCTCGCCGAAGCCACGGGCGCGCGGCGGATGACGCTGGAGGCCGCGGCGTGACCGTGCGAGCGGGCGCGCTGAAGAGCTGGTCGGGCCTGTATACCTCCATGCTCGGCGCGGTCATGGCGGTGCTGCTTCTGGGACCGGTGCTGACCGGCGCGGTGGCCGGCCTTCCGCACCAGGTCACCCCGTCCCGGATGGGGGCCGGCATCGCCCTGGTGGCGCTCGCCTACGCGGGATACCTGGTGCTCGCCCGCGCGTTCGGCCCCGTCGCCACGTCCGCGGCGTGGCTGGTGCTCTCGCCGCTGCCGCGCCGCCGCGTGCTGCGCAGGACGGTCACCGTCCTGCTCGGGATCTCGCTGGTGAGCGGGCTGGTGCTGGCGCTGGGCCTGCTGTCGGCGGTCGGTGTCCGCGACCAGTTCGTGGTGCGGCTGCTGGCCGCGGCCGTGCTCGGCATGTCGGCGACCTTCGGAGGGATGGCGGCGGCCGTCCTGGCACAGGCGTCGCAGACGTGGGACGGGTGGCTGCTGGCCGCGATCGCCGTCGTGGTGCTGTTCGCCGTGATCGCGGCCCTGCACAGCGCCGGCCGATCCTCACCGGGAGTCGTGGCCGCCGGAGCCTCCGCCGAGGCGTGGACGGCAGCGGCGGTCGCGGCGGCGGGTGTGGCCGCCATGGTGTCGCGAGCGGCATGGGCCGCTCTCGGACGCGTCCCGGCGCACAGCATCCTGGCCGCCTCGACGCGGACCGGGAACGTGGCGACCGCCGCCACCGTGCTGGATCCCGGTGCGCTGACGTGGATCGCGGAGGACGCGCACTGGCGCCGGAGGGTCCTGCGGTCGCGTCCGCTGCCGGGCGTGGGGCGGCTGCCCGGTCCGCTGCGCACCTCCCTGACGCTCGCGTGGCCCGAATGGCGCCGCTTGGCGCGGCGTCCGGGCCGGTCGGCGCTGGTGGCCGCGAGCGCCGCGCTGCCCGCGCTGGCCGCCCGCGCCGGCGGCGGCCTCACCCCCGCGGTGCTGGTCGCGGTGGTGGGCGGGGCGCTCGCCGTCGCGGCGGGCTGCGCGTCCGGGACGCGGCGGGACGCCCACGACCCGAGCCTGCTGCGGCTGTCCGCCGCCGGGACCGGGCCGGTGCTCGCCGCCCGCGCACTGGTGCCCGCGCTGGCGGGCGGTGCCTGGCTCGGCCTCGCGCTGACCGGGCTGTCCCTGGCCGGCGCGCTCGGCGCGGGGCCGTGGTGGCCGTTCGGCCCCGCGGCCGCCCCGGCGCTCGCCGCCGGGGCGCTGCGGATGGCGCGGCGCCGCCCGGTCGACCATTCGATGCCGGTGGTCGCCACGCCCTTCGGCGTCGTCCCCATGGGACCGGTCCTGTGGGCGCTGGCCGGAGTCGACCTGGCCGCGCTCGGGTGCGCTCCTCTGCTGATGGCGATGGCCGGTCAGGCGGCCGCTCTCGGCCCGCTCCTGCTCGTCCAGGCACTGGTCGGAACAGTGGTCGCCGCGCTGTACCTCATGTCCTCTTCGGTCATGGGTTGGCCTGCTCTGATCCGGCGGTCACCCGGGCCAGATCGGCGAGCGCCTCGGAGGTGATCACCGGGTCGAGGCCGTCCGGGACGCCCGCGGCGGACTGCCGGCCGCTGTAACGGTCGGGATGCACGGCGAACCGGACGTCCGCCAGGACCTGATCGCCCATCTCTCCGGGCATCCCCACCGGTATGCCGTAGTCGTAGGTGGCGACCAGATGCAGGCCGGAGGAGACGCGCCGGGAAATGCACCACTCGATGCCGGCCTCCATCGGCGCCCCGCGCTCCCAGCCGCGCCGGACGAGCCCGAGCAGGTCGCCGATCGGGGCGGTCAGGCCCTCGAAGCGAATCAGCCGACCGGTCCGGCGCTCCTCGCCGGTGAGCGCGTGGACGGGCCGCCCGAGCTGCTCGAACGGCTGCAGGATCTCGTAGTCGGCGAACACCTCCGACCACGCCTTCACGTCACCGCCCATGTGGACCGGGTGCGCGATGCCGACCCGGGCGGTCTCGGGAAGGGCGACGGTGTCGTCGGCGGCGTCGGCGAACGTGCCGTCCTCGGCGACGCGGAACGCCGGGCCGTCCTCGGCCAGCCAGACCAGCCGCCGGACCAGGTGGCCGACGAGGGGATGCCCGACGAGGAACTCGCGGAACTCGGCCACCGGCCAGCGGCGGCCCGCGACCATGGCGGCCTCGAAGCGGGTCAGCTGGTCGGTCGCGACCGTCCGGACGTCCTTCTTGAGGGCCGCGAACCGCTTGGAGGCGGCCGGGGCGAGCTCCGGGTCGTCCTTGGCGCCCGGCTTGGGCAGGGACTTGCGGCGCGCACCGCCCTCGTCGGCGATCACCGGCCTGAGCAGCTCGTCGAACCCGACGACGAACCGGCGCGGGCCGTAGTCGAGCGTGAGCGTGCCGGACGCGTCCAGCCCGAAGTCGGGGACGAGCCGGTCCGCGAGCTGCTCGGCGGAGAGCCCGAGCTCGGCCGCGAGCTCCCGGATCCGCTCCTGCGCCCGCGTCTTGAGGGCCTTGAACTTGACCCGCTGCGAGATCGAGTGCAGGTGCATGAGGGCGGTGTCGGTGCCGATCGCCGCGAGCACGTCCAGGCCCGTCACGGCCTTGGCGTGACCGCCGTCCGCCGGCCAGGCGCGGATGACCGGGGTGAGCCGGCGGACCGTCTCGTCGTCCCCGGTCAGCGCCAGCTGCGTGAACGCCCAGCTCTCCTTGGACGGCGCGCCGCACAGCTCCCACCAGCGGAACAGCGCCCAGCCGAACTCGGCGAGGGACGCCGGACCGCACAGCTCGCGGACGACCCGGACGCCCGCGTACGCGTCGCCCGGCTTCGACATCGCCAGCATCGTCATCACGTGCCCCGCCGACTCGTCCGGCAGGGCCCGCGCACGGTCGCGCAGCAGAATCTGCGGAAGCGCGCGCGGATCCGCCCAGTCGACCGCGGGGACCTTCTTCGGCAGGTCGTCCAGGGGATCGGCGGCCAGCAGCGCCTCGATCGCGGCGGCGGCCTTCTCCCCGTGCACACGCGCCGCCGCGACGATCGCCTCCGGGCCGTGCCGGTCGGCGACGAGCCGCAGCGCCGCCTCGGCGGCACGGCGGGCCGGGCCGGCCGGGCCCAGCGCGTCCGGGACCAGGCAGGGCGCGGCGGCGGTCCCGTGGCGGCGGAACCAGGCGCGGGCCGTCCTGCCCCCGGACTTGAGCCGGACGAGCCAGTCGGCCATCGCCCGCGCGATCTCGTCGGACAGCAGCGGCAGCACGTACTGCCCGAACGCGCCCGGATCGCGGCGGGCGACGGTCAGCGCGGGGCCGCAGGCGTCCGCCCCGTGCCGCGCGACGAGCGGCCCGAGCCAGTCGTGCACCTCCCACATCTCCCTGTCGGTGGGCTCGAAGTGCGGCACCAGCGGCCGCACGAGGTCCTCCGGCCCTCTGAGGAACAGGGTGGGACGCTCGGTCACGTAGAAGGTCTGCCCCGAGGCGACCTCGGCGGCCCTGGCGGCGAAGTCCGTGCCGTCGGCCCGCAGATCCCACAGATGGGACTCCCGCGCCGCCCAGACCTCGCGCTCACCGGGCCCCCAGGCGACCGCGCGGAGACCGGGCGCGGGCAGATCCTTGAGGACGACGGACTCGACCGTGGCGCGCGGACGGGTCCACGGCGGCTCGGCGAGAAGAGGCGGAACGTCCACCGCCTGCGGAAGACGCCGGTTCGCGTCGAGGATCTCCTGAATCGCCGCCGCCTGCTCGGCGGGCAGCTCACCCGAGACCCGCGCGGCGATGTCCGGATTGGCACGGACGTGCGCCGACAGCAGCTCAGCGGCCCTCTGTTCCCCCGGCAGCAGCCGCATCGCCCGGACGGGATACCGCCTGGCGGCCGCCAGCAGAGCCGGGACGACCTCAGGGCGGCCGACCCGGTCGACGAGCGCCTGGAACGCCTCGTCCCGAGGCAGCGCGACCAGGAAGTCCAGCACGGACCGGACCTCCTTCGTGGAGGACTGGTAGGGCCCGTCCAGCGCCTCGACCACCAGCGGCACGACGGCATCGACACCGACGCCGTCGACCAGCGTCGCGACGACATCGCGCCGGCAGTCGAAGCCGAGCGGCCGGCCGAGCGCGGCGGCCTGATGGGGCCGACCGAGCGCGCAGAGCGGCAGCCAGAACGGAAGGTAGTCGAACGGGATCTCCCCGCGCCGCGCCCACAGATCCTCGACCCAGTCATCACGGGTAGGGACGAGATAGGCGGCGACGACCTTCTGCAACGGGTGCCGTCGAACCTCCGAGATCAGCTCGACGGCCTCCGCGTAGACCTCCTCGGAGGCCGCCGCGAGCCGAGCGCGCAGCACCCGGCCGCTCTCCCGCGTCAACCACCAGTCGCAGTACTTCTCGTCGGGACGCTGGCGGCGAAGCGTCATCGCCCGCAGTTCTGCACGGCGCTCCGGAGTGGCCAACCGCACCGGCAGGCCGGTGGCGTTGATATTCGCCGGGTTGTCGGCGTAGATCCCGGCCCACTCGGTGTACGCGCGGGCCGCGAACGCGACACCGTGCTCGGCGACCAGGGCGTCGATGAACAGGCGATCAGGCTCGGACCACTCCGACATCTCCTGCAGCGGCGCCACGACATAGGCGACGGCGGCGGCGCCCAGCGCATCGGCCTCCCCGCGCAGGTGAGCCCGAGCCGCCTCCGCGATGTCGGCCTCAGTACCCGGAAGCCCGAGAATCACCTCGATGTCGTCCCGGACGGCGTCCACAAGAGCCCGCACGCGCCCGGCAGCCTCCGCATCGAGCACAGGCGCCGCCGGCACCCCCGCCCGATCCCGCCGCGGATGCAGATCCCGCCGCCACACCTCCGGCATGACGAACGCGTCCTCACCGATCCCCGCCCTATCGATCATGAACCAAAACCGTAGAGGAGATCACCGACAACTCCCCCCAGAATCGGGTTACCGGCCAGGAGGGCCGAGGGTGTCGAGCAGTGCCTGCTCGGTCGGGTGCGACTCCCATGCCGTGGCGAGACATTCATGGACGTGCGTCACGGCTGATGGGTCGAGTGCGAGGGCTCGGGCCGTGTCGCGCAGGAGGGAAACGTGACGGCCGAAGGCTTCGGGCGTCCGCGCGGCCTGAGCTATGTGGTGTGCGTAGACGATCTCCGAGCGGCTGCTCATGGTGGGCACGGGCAGGTCGCTGCGGAGGGGAGCGGCGGGTGTGTGAGCGCGCCGGCGGTGCCGTCCACTCGGTGCCCAGGGGGCCCAGCCGTGTACGGGCAGGATGCCGGTGGCGCCGATCTCGTCGAGGTAGTGGTGGCCTGTTTCCCCGGCCCGGCCGAGATAGCGAAGCAGGAGTGCCGCGGTGGCCTGCGCGTCGTGGGCGGCGGAGTGTGCCCGGGGGAGCGGGACGCCCTCGGTTTCCGCGCAGTCGGCGAGCGTCAGGGAGCGGTGCCCTGAACCGAATCGCCGGGCGAGGTCGAGGGTGCACAGGACGAGCAGGTCGTCCGGGACGGCGCCGCTACGGGCGAACTCGCTGATCAGCATCGCGCTGTCGAACATCGCGTTGTGCGCGACGAGGACGGCGCCGTCGAGCATCTCGGCGATGTCGCCGGCGACCTCGGGGAACGCGGGGGCACCGGCCAGGTCGCCGGCGGTGAGGCCGTGGACGTGAGTGGGACCCGGACCGGAGTCGCTGTCCAGCACAGTGCCGTAAGAGCGGTCGGGGCTGCCGTCCGCGTGGAGCCGGTGGACGGAGATCTCGACGATCCGGTCGTGCAGCGTGTCCAGGCCGGTGGTCTCGACGTCGATCACGGCGTAGGGGAGTGCGCCGATCTTGTGCCGGTGCGGGGCCGCCGGAGCAGGGGGCGTGTGGTGAGCGGTCTCCCCGGCCTCGGCGGCGGCCGCGATGTCCGAGAGAGCGGCCCAGGCGGCGCCGACGTCGAGTTTGCGGGCGGCATAGGCGATCGTGCGGAGTTCCTCGCCGAGGAAGTCGTCGTACTTCTCGATGGTCTGGTCCGGGACGAGTTCGGCGAGCGACTCGGGTTCCGGAGGCGACTCGGCCGCCAGCGAGGTGAGAGCGTCGATCGCACGGCGGGGCGCGGTGTCGGCCAGGACGAGGACGGCTCCTTGCCGGGCTACCGATATGTCGTGCCGGTGAAGGGCCAGGGCGAGGGTGTTCATGATGGTGTCGCCGCGCAGCGGGATCAGCAGGGTGTCGTGTCCCCAGCCGACGACGGGGGTCCGGGACAGGTTGAGGCGGCCGTAGGCGTTGCGGCCCTCGGTGAGCAGTCTCTGGGCACCGGAGTCGAGATAGACCGGCATCTTGCTGCTCTCGTAGACCAGCCGCATCTCGGTCCTGATCCTGTCGTGGACGTCCGCGGCGACCCCCAGGAACACGGGTGCGTTGCCGCCTCCAGCCGGAGTGAGTTCGATGACCTTGGCCTGCGGGTCGATGCCGGCGATCCGCCAGCGGCGCCCCGCGAAGATCATCATGCCGCCGGGGGTGAGGGGATAGGGGACGGGCAGAGAGCCGAGCGTGCGCCCGGTGGTCACCAGGCGGTACTCCTCGGGAGAATGGAACGCGGCGTAGAAGGTGTGGTGGTTGGCGATGCGTTCGCCCTCGTCGCCGTGCAGGAGCAGGCCGTCCTTCTCCTGACGGATCAGTTCGGCTTCGCCGAGGTCGTGGAGGAGCATCGTGAAGACGCGCGGCCCGATGTGCTGAAACGGGCCGTGCGAGCACAGGGCGCGGTAGGCGTCCTGGGGGAGCACCCCGCCGTGCTGGGAGATCAGCGAGAGGATCTGCTGCACGAGGGTGGACAGGTGGAGTCCGTCGGCCTCCGGTGGTTCGCACCAGTGGTCGAGCAGCAGGTTGACGACGGCGATCATCTGGACCAGCTGGGTGCGCAACTCGTCCTGCGGGTCCGAGCCGGGCACGAGTTCGGGCTCGGCCGCGTACATCCGCAACATCGCCGGCCCGCCCCTACGTCCCGTCCGGCCCAGGCGCTGGCGCAGTGCCGCGACTCCCGGAGGCGGACCGATCTGGGCGACCGAGGCGATCGAGCCGATGTCGATGCCCATCTCCAGGGTGGAGGTGCAGACGGCGGTGACCGGCAGAGACGCGTCCTTCAACCGGGCCTCGGTGTCCTCCCGGATCTCCTTGGAGAGGCTGCCGTGGTGCGGGACGAACTCGTTCGGCACCCCCGCCCGCTCCCCGCGCCGAACCAGCAGATCCGTGAAGAGCTCGACGTTCTGCCTGGCATTGGCGAAGGCGAGGTTGTTGGAGCCGCGCAGCACGGCGAACAGATGATCGGCGATGGCGCGCTTGCCGCCGCCGGCGATGTTCTCCGACTGCTCCTCCGCCGCAGCCCCGGGTTCCCTGCGGCGAGGCGCGTCATCCAGGAAGCCCTTGAAGTGGAGGCGGAGTTCCTGGCCGTCCGAACTCGACTCGATCAGACGCACCTGCTCCCCGCCGCCCGGACGGAGGAACTCGGCCGCCGCCCGCATGTCGCCGAGCGTCGCCGACAGCCCGATACGCGGAATGCGGCGGCGCACGGCGAGTTCGAGCCGGTGCAGCAGCGACCGGAGCTGCGCGCCCCGTTCGATGCCGATGAAGGAATGGAGCTCGTCGATCACGATGTACCGGACGCCCTGGAACATCGAAGGGACGCGGGTGCCGCGATTGGCCAGCAGCGCCTCCAGCGACTCCGGCGTGATCAGGACGATGCCCGAAGCCTGCCGGACGAGTCGCGCCTTGCGCGCGGCGTCCACATCGCCGTGCCATTTGTGGACCGGGATCTCCAGGAGGTCGCAGAGCTCTTCCAGCCGTCCGAACTGATCGTTGATCAGGACTTTGAGCGGACCGATGTAGACGGCTCCGAAGCCGGCCCCCTCGGGGGATTCCGCGAGGGCGGAGCAGATGGGCAGGAAGGCGGCCTCGGTCTTCCCGGACGCCGTGGCGGCCGAGACGAGGATGTCGTCCTCACCGGCGAGGATCGCCGGGATCGCGACCTCCTGGGCATCGTGCAGCGCCGTCCACTGCTTCTGCCAGATCCATCGCTGGACCTTGGGATGCAGCAGGTCGAAGGCGCGCGAGCCGCTCTCAGAGCCGGAAGGTGCTGAAGTCATCATCGTCGACGCGGGAGGCGCTGCCGTTGTCCGTTGAGCCGCCGGCCCGCCGCTCGTCGGCGTCCTCGTCTTCCAGCGGTGCCAGATCAGGGTTCTGCTCGGGTGCGAGAGTCACCGATCCGAGCAGGTTGCGCCAATCCGCGCCGGCATTCTGCTCGAGGACGGCCAGCAGATCGCAGAACGCCTTGATGGTGGTGCGCGGGGTCCTGAAGTAGGCGTCTCCCACCTTCTCTGAGCAGTGCTGCATGAAGGCCATGAGAGCTTCGTCGGGCAAGAGATGGGCGCTTTCGTCGCCCGAGGCGTGGACGTGGCGCAGTTTGGTCAGCAGGACGAAGAAGTCTTCCTGAGTGAGAGCCTGGAGTTCCAGGATGGGGCCGGTGAGGTCGACGAGACCGGCCGATGCGAAGGTGTTGTCGGCGAGCCGTGACTGGAGCGCCGGATAACTGAACAGGCCGCGCCTGGTGTCCCGGAGAAACTCGGGCGTGCCGCCGAACAGGAATCCGAGATGCTCGGTGCTGCCCTGCAGAGTGTCGTTGAGGATCCGCAGAATCTGCTCGTAGTTCGCGTTGCGCGCTCTCGTCGAGGCCAGCTTGTACAGGTTCACCATCTCGTCGGCGCAGACCAGCAGGCCGTCGAAGCCCGCCAGCCGGACGAAGCGGCTCATCAGCTTGAGATGGTCGTACATCGACCCGTCATCGATGATGGTGCGGACGCCGAGCGCGGCCCGGGCGTCGGTCCGCGTCGCGTATTCGCCGCGCAGCCACCGGACGGCGGACGACTTCAGGTGCTCGTCCCCGCTGTCGTGGCCGCGCCAGTAGGCACCGACGACCTCGGCGAAGTCGTAACCGCCCGTGAGCTCCGACAGATCGGCCATGCGCGCCCGGATGACCTGGTCCGGAGCCCTGCCCGTCTGCTCCGCCTCCGACAGTGCGGTGGAGACGAAACGCTCGACGACGCCGGGCAGCGCGCCGCCGTCGGGCTTGGAGCGCGTGGCGAGGTTGCGCATCAGTTCGGCGTACAGCCCGCGCGCCTGGCCGCCGGTGGCGTGCAGGCGGCGGTCGGGATTGAGATCGGCGTGCGCCGTGACCAGGCGCTTCTCCATCGCGATCGACCGGACCAGATGAAGGAAGAAGGTCTTGCCGGCCCCGTACTCGCCGATGACGAACCGCAGTGCGGAGCCGCCGTCCGCGATCCGCTCGACGTCCGCCAGCAGCGCGCGCACCTCGGCCACGCGGCCGACCTGGACATGCTGCTGCCCCACCCTGGGGACGACGCCCGCCCGCAGGCTCTGCAGCAGGGCATCGCGCTCACGCGGGCGGATCCGGGTCGTCGTGGTCACAGCATCGCCTCCAGCGCGTCGCGGTTGATCTCCAAGGGGTCGTCTCCTTCGATCACGGGCTCGCCGGTCGCCTCGTAGGTGGCCTCGTTGAGGCGGTCGATGGCACCGTCCGGCATGACTCGATGCGCGGCCGCCAGATCCTCCCACGCCGCCCTCGTCATGAGCGGCTGCTCCGGCAGGGCCCTGATCAGCCGGGAGTGCGGGCCGTCCAGACCGGCCACGGGCGCCACGTCGGCCGGTGGCGGCGGTGCGGCCGGGGGCTCGTCTCCGAACACCGAGCCGAGCAGAACGGAGACCTCCGCGGCCTCGGCGATCCGCGCGGCCAGCAGCGACTCGTCGAGCCTGATCGCCGGCACGGGGGCATCCGGCGGTTGCGGCAGGGCGTGGCCCGGCTCCGGCCTGCCGGGACGCACGACCACCGGAGCGGATGCCGGTTCCGCGCCCTCGGTCGCCGCTCGAAGGCCGCTGTCGACCGTCTCCGGAGCGAGCCCTAGCAGCTTCGCGATACGGCGAAGCGTCCTGACCTCGGCCGGATCGATATGGCCGTCGGCGGCTGCCACGGCCGAGAGGAAACCGGCGAGGTGCTCGCGCTGCGACCGGTCGACGTCCTCGATCTGCCGGGACAGCCCGGTCAGCTTCACCTCGGTCGTCAGCAGCCAGCGCAGGTGGGCGCGGAGTCGTACCCGCTCATCGGACGTCAGGTGGAGCGCCTTCTCCAGGTGCCCGAGGAGGAGCTGCTTCTCCTCGACCGCGACAACGCCGTCCGCCAGGCTGACCGCCGCTCCCAGATGCAGCAGCAGCGCCGCGGCACGGTAGGCGCGCGACGGTGCGGAATCTGAGACATCCTTGACGTGGAAGAACACGACCGGTCCGTCTTTGGGCACCGGCCCGCCGAACCGCGGGTCGGGTTCCAATCCGATGCCCGCGCGACCAAGGATCCTCGCCAGCACGACGACGTCCTTCTTGCCCGGCTGCTCTGCTCCGGACCAGGCGAGGAGATCCGCGGCGGGGACGGCCGACATCGCGAATCCACCGAGCCGGGACCGGGCCCACTCCACGAACGCGCCGACGCCCCCCGCACCGAGGTCGACGAGTTCTTCCGGCAGCAGCGCGGCCGCGGCCAAGCTCCCGCGCCGCTGCGGATCCCGGCCCATCAGACGGCTGAACGCGTCCAGGCTCTCCGCGCACTCTTCCGCCAGCGATGCCAGCCGCCGCAACGGCAGAGCCTGGTCGAACACATCTGGGACGCCGGGCACGGTCATTTCGGCGATGCCGCGAAAACCGCTGCTCGCCGGACGATAAGAGAAGACCAGGGGAGGTCCCGTGGGCCTGAGGCGGAGTCCGCCGAGATGACGGTCCTCATGGCGCAACGCGAAGAGCGCCGCGAACTCCTCAGGGCACCGTTTAGCCGCCGTCCTCGGCGAATACCCCGGATGGGACAGCACCCAATGGAGGGCCCACTCCGCGGGGATCGGCCGCCCGGCGCGGGCGAACTCCCCCAGCCCGACGCGCAACCTCGGCGAAGGACGAGCCCGGTCGACCTCCGGTGGAGGGCCGGCCGACGCTTCGACATCTGCGGTAGCACTGGCTTCCAGCAGAGCACAGAACTCGGTCGCATAGCTGTGAAAGGAGCCATCGGAACCGAAAAGCCCCAGCAGTCGCTCGACCTCGGCCCGGATGAGCGGGCGTTCCACTGCTCGCGCACCGTCGTCCCGCTGGAGGTCCACAAGGACCCGGCGTTCCAGACCGTAGAGGAACAGGAACGCATATCCAACGGCTACGTCCCGGTGACGACGGCCCGCACCCAACCACCGCAGGTAGGCGGCACGGCACTGCGGCGAGATCTCCGTATAAGACGGCCAGTACCCCAGATCCTTGCCCGCCCAGTCGGGAGAGCCCCAATCGACCGGCAGACGCGGATCGATCAGCGAGGGCTCAACTCCCTGCCCGGACGCGGCGGTGAGTCCGGCGCCCACATAGAGCATGCCGCCCGGCAGGACGCGCTCGGCGACACGGCAAGGTTCCCCCGGCCCCATCCAACGTACGGCCGAAGGTAGCTGCACACCGCTCTCCCCAGCCAGCCACGACACGCTCACGCCCCCTCATCGCCCCCGTCCTCTGCACCCTGAGTCCGCACACGGGATGCGCCGCAGGTGCGTCCGATACTGGCGCAGGCGACCGCCGAGGCGCCGGACCAGGCCGAAACCGGCCCGACCATGGCCACTCTCGGCCCTGGACATCTGTCCTGGGAATATGGAGGCGAACTGAGCCTGACGCTGCGGTCGTAACGCCATGGTGGAGGCCGGGTGCTGGGAATCCTGGGCGGGGGTTCGGGGGTTGGAGGGGATAGACGTGTCACGAGAGGGGAGAGGACATGGCGACCGAGAGAGCGCTGCTCGCGGGCGGATGCTTCTGGGGGATGGAGGACCTGTTCCGCCGTCAGCCGGGGGTGGTCTCCACGCGTGTCGGCTACAGCGGCGGTGACGTTCCCAACGCCACCTACCGCAACCACGGGTCGCACGCCGAGACCATCGAGGTGCTGTTCGACCCTGACAAGACCGACTTCCGGGCCATGCTGGAGTTCTTCTTCCAGATCCATGACCCCACGACCGTGAACCGGCAGGGCAACGACATCGGCACGAGCTACCGTTCCGCGATCTTCTACACGTCGGACGAGCAGCGGACGGTCACCGAGGACACCATCGCCGACGTCGACGCCTCCGGCCTGTGGCCGGGCAAGGTCGTCACCGAGGTGACCCCCGCCGGCGACTTCTGGGAAGCCGAGCCGGAGCACCAGGACTACCTGCAGAAGTACCCGGACGGGTACACCTGCCACTTCCCGCGCCCCGGCTGGAAACTGCCCAAGCGCGCGACCACCGGCTGACGCGCCCCGCGTCCGGCAGGCACCGGACGCCGGAGTGCATCGCCGCGAGCCGGAGGCCGGGTACGGCCCGGCCCCCGGCCCCTTCCGCGCTAGATGAGCAGCAGGGTCTTCCCTACGGCGGTGCGGTTCTCGATCGCGGCGTGCGCGTCGGCGGCGCGTTCCAACGGGAAGGTCTGCCCGATGACCGGCCGGACGAGCCCGGCGGCGGCCTGGGACATCATCTGCTCCGCCCACCGCACCACGTTCGGCCCGAAGCCGAAGAGCTGCTCGATGCCGATCACCTCCACCCCCTTGGCACCGGCCTCCGCGGAGTCGATGAGCGTGACCTCGCCACTGGACGCTCCGTGCACCGAGAACCGGCCGCCGCGAGCCGTCACCTCGAACGCGGCCCGTCCGATCTGCCCGCCGACGCCGTCGAACACCACGTCCGGGCCCGCGCCTCCGGTCGCTTCGAGCACCTGGTCGGTCCAGGCGGGATCGGAGTAGTCGACCGCGGCGTCGGCGCCCAGTTCCCGGATCAGATCGAGCTTGCGCGCTCCACGGGCGGCTCCGACGACCCGGGCGCCCGCCGAGCGGGCGAGCTGCACCAGCAGGCTGCCGACGCCGCCGGCCGCCGCTTCGACCAGCACGCGGTCGCCGGGGCCGATGCCGGCCTTCTCGGCCAGGCCCTGCGCGGTGCTGCCGTCGCTGTGCAGGGCGATGGCCGCCGGCAGGTCCAGGCCGTCCGGCACCGGGAACAGTTCCTCGGCCTCGGCCGCGGCACGCTCGGCGAACCCGCCGGTCTCGCCGGTGCCGGCGATGACCCGGCGCCCGAGCCAGACCGGATCCACCCCCGCCCCGACCGCGCTCACCCGACCGGCCACCAGACCGCCCGGCACGTACGGCAACGCCGGCCTGGCATGCCACTTGTCGACGCCGCGCCGGATCTGCGTCTCGACGAACGTCATGCCCGCGACCGCCACATCGACCACGACCTGGCCCGCGCCCGCCACCGGATCCGGTGCCTCACCGGGCACCAGCACCTCCGGACCCCCGAAACGCAGCGCCTGAACCACCCGCACACCGACCACCCCTCAACGTTCACTGAAACGAAACTCGAGCATGCAACCTCAACCGAACTCGAGATCAAGGTGGCGGCCCGACCGGCAGCACGTGGTGCTCCGCTATGGCTTGGACGTCCTCTCCCGGGACCTCACCCAGGCGGTGAACGCCTCGATGGCGTCGACGAGTGCGTCGAATCGGAACGAGTGGTACAGGTCGAAGGCGTGGTTCCCGCCGCGCAGTTCGGCGTAGACGACGGGCGCGGCCGACGTCTGGCGCAGCTGGTCGGCGAAGTGCCGGGCGTCGGTCACGGGCACCATCGGGTCCAGATCGCCATGGGCCACGAGGAACGGCGGCGCGTCCGCGGTGACGTGGGTCAGCGGCGAGGACTCGGGCCCCTGGCCGAAATAGGGCCCGTACCAGCCGTTGAGGTAGATGGCGCCGGTCACGGAGGTGTCGGCGTCCTCGAAACCCGGCTGCAAGGCGGGGTCGTTCTGGGTGAGCGCGGCCAGCGCCGCCATGTGCCCGCCCGCCGAACTGCCCGCGACGAACAGCGTCGCCGGGTCGGCCCCGTACTCGTGGGCGTGCTCCCGGGCCCAGCCGATGACCTTCTTGAGATCGATGAGGTGGTCCGGGTGCTGGACCTCGGGCCGCAGCCGGTAGTTGGCGCTGATGCACACCCAGCCCTGACTGGCGAGCCGGTAGAGCAGCGGCAGCGACTGGCTGTTCTTGTGGCCGCCGTCGTAGTGGCCGCCGTGCACGTGGATCATGACGGGGCCGCCTTGCGGGCGCGAGCGGTGGTGGTAGAGGTCGAGCAGGTTGCGGCGGCCCGCGTCGCCGTAGGAGAGGTTGGCCACGCGCCGGACGTCCGGGCGGCGCTTGAGGATGGGCAGGAACAGGATGCGGGCCAGCGGCGGCCGGCGCCGCAGCCCGCGGGCCAGGTCGGCGTCGAGGGCGGTGCGCCATCCGGCGCCCAGCCCCTCGTCCATGGCGTGCCAGATCCTCGCCCGGTCCCCGATCCCGCGATGGGCGATGACCGCGAGCCCCGGGAGGGACGCGGCGGCCAGGACGACGATCGCCCACCCGCCCGCCGAGTCGATGTCACCTTCGGAGAACGCCAGCGCCGTCGGGACCAGCAGCAACCAGAAGAAGGCCGCGAACGGCAGTTCGTTGGCGGCCAGGCCGAAGTAGTAGCTCGGGCGGCCGAGCGGGCTCGACCACGGCGCCGGCCGCAGCGCGAACAGCGTGCCGACCGCGACCAGCAGCACGGGGATCAGATATCCGACGGGCACGAAACCTCCAGGGGGTGAACATCGGCCGGACCGACGGACGGCGGCGACCGGCCTCGGCCGATGAGTAAACGACACGTATCGTGTCGCAAGGAGAATGGCGGACGATGCCGCCGCGTGTCAACACGACACGTTCCGTTTCCATTTAGGGTGAGGGCATGTCCAAGGCACCGGACCCGGCGCGCCGCCGGGAGAGCAGCCGGCAGGCGATCCTCGCCGCCACCGGGGAACTGTGCAGGCAGGTCGGGTACGGGCGGCTGACCATCGAGGCCATCGCCGCCCGCGCGGGAGTGAGCAAGAAGACCATCTACCGGTGGTGGCCGTCCAAGGGCGCGGTCGTCCTGGAGCTTCTCGACGAGATCGCGACCGTCGCCGCCGCCCCGCCCGACACCGGCGACCTGGCCGCCGACCTGCACAGCATGCTCACCGAGGTCATCGGCATGCTCACCCCGCCGCACCACTCACCCGGCACAGGAGTGATCGCCGAGGCGCTGCAGGACCCCGACCTCGCCCGCGACCTGCGCGAACGCATAATCCGGCCGCGCATCGCCACGTTCGAGCAACGGCTCCGCCGAGCCCAGGAGGCCGGCCAACTGCACCCGGACGCCGACCTCGACATCGCACTCGACCTGCTGTACGGCCCGCTCTACCACCGGATGGCCTTCCATCTCGGCATGCCCGACCCCGCCTACCTCGAGTCCCTCATCACCCACGTCCTGCGCGCCCTCACCCCACCCACCCCCACCACTCCGCGCTGACCGACCGGGAGGAGAGCAGGTGGCGGCCGTCCCGGCTCCTGGCAGCGGTTCGGCGGACGCGGCGCCTCACTTGGATTCGAGTCGTCCCAGCGGGTGGACGGTGCCGGCGAGGGCCGCCTGCGCGGCGATCCAGGTGGAGCTGTCGATACCGAGGACATGGCGCAGGTAGGCGAGGGTGACCTCCTGGACGAGCGCGACGCGTTCGGGGTTCTCGTCGGTGGTCTCGGCGGCGTTGTAGCCGGAGATGCCGCCGAGGAGGTGCTCGCCGTCGAAGACGGTGAGCAGGCTCTTGCCGCCGGGGCTGAAGGTGTAGGGCTCGGTGGTCCATTCCGGCCCCAGGGTGGTCACCGGAAGGTGGTCCTTGTCGCCGGCGACGACGAGGGCCGGTGCGGTGAGGTGGGAGAAGTCCACGTCCCGCAGCCAGGGGAGGTGCTGCGCGGCGTAGGGGGTCAGGTGGTCGCCGCCCCTCCCTGCCGTGGCGAGCAGGACGCCCGCCGCGATCCGCGGGTCGGACAGGTCGTCGGCGGTCCCCGTCCGCGGGTCGGTGACGCGCAGGCCCAGCAGGACGGCGGCGGTCGCGCCGCCGAAGGAGTGCCCGGCCGCGGCGATGCGGCCGCGGTCCAGGCGTCCGGCCAGGCCGGGGACGGCGGCTTCCAGCACGTCGAGGTCGTCGAGGATGCGCTTCATGTCGGCGACGCGGATCCGCCACAGGTGGGGCCTGCGGGGGTCGTCCGCCGTGAGGTTCAGCCTTCTGGAGTCAAGGTGGGTTGCCTGGATCACCACGAAGCCGTGGGCGGCCCAGTGGTCGGTCAGAGGCGCGTAGCCGTCCAGGTTGGAGCCGAAGCCGTGCGCGAACAGGACGATCGGCAGGTCGCGTCCGGTGACCGGCGCGGACACGCGCACGTGCAGGTCCTCGCCGCGCTCGGGGGCGGGCAGCACGATCGGCCTGACCGAGACGATCGGGGTGGCGGCGAGGCCGCCGGTGATGCCTGTCGCGGTAGCGGACGTGGTCATGGGTACTTCCCTTCTCGGGACTGGACGGGACGGGACGGAGGCGATCAGCCTCACGCCGGGTACGCTAAAACCTGACATCGATGTCAGAGGCAATGGCATGTGGCCTACGTCACGAAGGGGATTCGGATGCGCATCGGGGACCTCGCGGCCAGGACAGGGGTCAGCGTCCGTTCCCTGCGGTACTACGAACAGCAGGGACTGCTCACCGCCGAACGCAGCTCCAGCGGTCAGCGCCACTACCTCGACGGCGCGGTCGACCGGGTCGGGCTGATCCAGCAGCTGTACGCGGCCGGGCTGTCCAGCAAGACCATCGCCGAGCTCCTCCCGTGCGTCGTCGACGGTCGCGCCACGCCCGAGCTGCTCGCTCGACTGGCCGTCCAGCGCGACGACATCGACAGGCAGATCGCCGGTCTGACCGACACCCGCAACCGGCTCGACTCCGTCATCACCGGCGCCGGCACCAACATGCTCACCGGCCGGCCCTGCCGCGCCGAGGACGCCCCGGCCGTGCCGAACTCGGCGAAGCACGGCACGGAAGCGTCCGGATAGAAGGCCCTACGCGGCCGTCTATCAGGGAGCGTCCGGCCGTGCTGGAATGGCGTGGGAGCTGGGATGGTTGATGCGAGTGTGAAGAAGATCGGTTTTCTCTCGTTCGGTCACTGGAGTGACGGCGCGGGCTCTCAGACCCGGTCGGCGGCGGACGCGCTGCTGCAGTCGGTCGACCTCGCCGTGGCCGCGGAGGAACTGGGTGCCGACGGCGCCTACTTCCGGGTGCACCATTTCGCTAGGCAGCTGGCCTCTCCGCTTCCGCTGCTGTCCGCGATCGGTGCGAAGACCTCGCGCATCGAGATCGGCACCGGGGTGATCGACATGCGTTACGAGAACCCGATGTACTTCGCCGAGAACGCCGGGGCCGCCGACCTGATCTCCGGTGGACGGCTGCAGTTGGGCATCAGCCGGGGGTCGCCGGAGCAGGTCGTCGACGGGTGGCGGTACTTCGGGTACGAGCCGTCCGAGGGCGACACCGATGCCGACATGGCGCGCAAGCACACCGAGGTTCTGCTCACGGTGCTGCAGGGGAAGGGCTTCGCCCAACCGAGTCCGCGGCCGATGTTCCCCAATCCACCTGGGCTGCTGCGCATCGAACCGCATTCGGAGGGCCTGCGCGAGCGCATCTGGTGGGGCTCGGGCTCCAACGCCACCAGCGTGTGGGCGGCCGAGCTGGGGATGAACCTGCAGAGCTCCACGCTCAAGGACGATGAGACCGGCGAGCCGCTGCACGTCCAGCAGCGCAAGCAGATCGAGGCCTACCGGCAGGCATGGAAGGACGCCGGGCACGAGCGCGAGCCGCGGGTATCGGTCAGCCGCAGCATCTTCGCGCTCACCAGCGATCTGGACCGCGCCTACTTCGGCCGGAACGCCGACTCCTCCGACCAGATCGGGATGATCGACGAGAACACCAGGGCCGTCTTCGGACGCTCCTACGCGGCCGAGCCGGACGCGCTGGTCAAGCAACTCGCCGGCGACGAGGCCATCCAGGCCGCCGACACGCTGCTGCTCACGGTCCCCAACCAGCTCGGCGTGGACTACAACGCCCACGTCCTGGAGAACATCCTGACCCACGTGGCACCCGAACTCGGCTGGCGCTGAGCGGGCCGGCGCTGAGCGCGCGGCCGGATCGGCGGCGGGCGCGGCGGCAGAGCCACGGCGGGCGCGGCCATCAGGACAGCAGGATCGCGATGACGATCACGAGTGCCAGCGCCATGAGGGGCGCGAGAGCGAAGATCGCGAGTTGGCGCAGGCAGCCGTGCTGCTTCACGGCGCCGGGAGCTCCGATGGCGCCCGCGAGATACAGGGCCGCAGGGCCCCGGTACTCCAGCTCAGACGGCTGCTCGGGGGTGAGAACCGTGGCGGCGACGGCGATCTGACCGCCTCCCTGCGAAACGGCGACATGCACCGGCTTGTCCGCCGGGATCTCGAAGGCCACACTCCCCCAAGGCTGGTGGTAGTGGGCACCGTCGATACCGATGGTGACGCCGGCCTTCGCGACTACCCCGCGGCGCGTGTGGAGCCGCAGGACCCGCGTGGGGCCGTGGTGGCCGCCGGCGTAGGGGATGGGCGTCTCGCTCATGCTCGCCATCGTTATCACGGGACCTGCCGCCGAACCACCCCTCAGCGCGCCGGCGCTGCTCTGGCCCGCGTTCCGAGCCCGCCGTCGTCTCCGTCCCGGACGGTGGTCCGTCCGACGCATGGCCGGGCGCCTACCGCTCCCGGACGGCATAGGTCAGGTGCGTCGTCTTCGGAGAGGGTTCCACGCGGACCGGCTCCAGGGCCACGCGACCAGCGTCCACGCCCTCGAACAGGCGGATCCCGGAGCCGAACAGCACGGGTGACAGCGCGATCGAGAACTCGTCGATCAGGCCGGCGTTCACATACTCCAGGATCGTCGCACCGCCGCCCGCGATGCGGACGTCCCGGTCGCCGGCGGCCTCGCGCGCCTGGTCGAGCGCCGTCTCGATGCCGTCGTCGACGAAGTGGAAGGTGGTTCCACCCGGCCGCTCCCAGGGATCGCGCTTCTCATGGGTCACGACGAAGACCGGGGTGTGGAACGGCGCCTCCTCCGGCCACATCCGCTCGCCGGCGTCGAACATGCGCTTGCCCATCACGCTCGCGCCGGTGCGCTCGAACGTCTCCCGCACGATGTCGTTGTCGCGCCCCTCCTCGCCGCCCCCGCCGAGCTTCAGGTTCTCCCGGAAGAACCGCTGCGGGAAGACCCACTGCTGCAGCTCCATCCACTGCCGCCCCATCAGCTCCTCGCTGGACTCGGGCGCGATGAACCCGTCCAGCGACATCGACACGCTGAAGAACACCTTTCCGGCCATCAGTCCTCGCCGCCCTTCGAAACGATCTCGGTGACATAGGCGGCCAGATTGGCCAGGGTCTGCCGGCCGCCCTCGATCGCGTGGTACTTCTCGACCGCCTCCTCGCGCAGCTCCTTGGTGGGGAACACCGTGCGCATCTCGATCCGGGTCGCCGCACCGTCGGGCGCGAACGTCAGGACCGACTCGAAGGCGTCCGGGTCGTCGCGGGACTCGCCGTGCAGCAGCGCGATCCGCTCCGGCGGAGTGATCTCGGTCCAGGAGATCCACTCCTGGTAGTCCGTCCCGTCCGGCCCGTGCATCACGAAGTCCCACACCCCGCCGACGCGGAACTCGAACGCCCGGGTGCTGGTGGTGAACCCCTCCGGCCCCCACCACTGCGAGAGGTGCCGGACCTCGGTGAACGCCTCGAACACCAGTTCTCGCGGGGCGTCGATGACCCGGGAGATCGCGACCTCGCGGTCGGCCGTCGCGGACTGCGGCTCTCCTCGTCCCATTGCGCTCATCGGCTACTCCTCTTCTTCCTGTCTCGCCTGCTTGAGGTCCTGTACGTACGCGTCCAGGCGGTCGAAGCTCTCGTTCCAGAACCGCTCGAACCCGCCGGCCCACTCGTGGACCGGCCGCAGCCCGCGGGCGTCGAGGCCGTACAGCCGCTGTTTGCCCATCCTGCGGTCCCGCACGAGCCCGACCTCCCGGAGCACCCGCAGGTGCTTGGACGCCCCCGGCTGGGTCATCCCCAGCTCCCGGGCCAACTCGGTCACCGACCGCTCACCCGCCCGCAGCAGCGTCAGGATCTCCCGGCGCTGCGGCTCGGCGATCGCGTTGAAGACGTCCGAGGTCGTCGCTGCTCGTGCCACAGGGCAATCATATGCCCATATCGGCATGCGTCAACCGGGTGCGGCCGCCGACCAGCGGCTCCGAGCCACGCTTCCGCAGCAGCGCCGGCAGCGAAGGCATGCTCGCATTGCTGGACAAAGCGCGGCGTGGCCTGAAAGCTCGCCAGGGACGGGACGTCGGTACGCAGGGGTTGCTCTATGCGGGCGAAGTGGGGATGGCTGGTCGGGCTCCTTGTCGGCGCGGCTTCGGGGGCCACGTGGGGATACCTCGGAAACGGCTATGAGTCTGGTGACAGCGCGATCGGCACCGGGCTTATGGGTGCCGTCGTGGGAACCGCGGTGGGAGCAGTGAGTGACGTGGTGCGCTACGCCAAGAGCCGCAGCGACTCTGATCGCTGAGCGGGCGGGCAGATCGGTGGCTCGCCCCAGCGACCGCCGACCGGGCACGTGAGCGCCGACCGGGCGCGCTCAATTCGCCATTTTAACTACTGGCCAGTAGTTACTGCCAGAGGTAGTCATAGCGGGAAGGTGCCTCGCCGACCTGAACTTCCCCGTCTCTGATCTGCCATTCGGTCTGGCGCCCCTCCTCGTGGAAGACGAGGAAGAGTCCGCGTACACGGTCGTTGTCCTCGTCGCTGGCGGGGAGGGCGGCGATCTCTCGGACCTGGTCGAGGACATCATCGGAGTACTGGGAGCGAACGGCTCGGGCATAACACACTGCGTCGAGCCAGCCGCCTTCTGGAAACGTCCACCCCGAAGAACCCCGACGGCGGATGATGCGCTCGGCTTCGGCTTTCTGCCCGCAGAACTCCAGCCAGCCCCGTATGTAGACCCAAGTGCTCATGCGCTCATGATGTCGCGCGGCGGCGCGAACGGCGGCCGAGATCGCCGCCCGCGCCGAGGTCAACGAGCGCACATCCTTCCGGTACTTCCCGGATAAGCGCGAGGTGCTCTCCGACGGCGATACCGACCTGCGCACGGCGCCGACGCAGACGGTGGCCGAAGCGCCCGAGGCACTGGAGCATCGCGGTCACCCCGGCACTCCACGAACGAGAGCCGTCCGATCACGCCACGCTTACTGACACCGCGACCGAGGCTCCGTACACGGCCCGAGACGGTCGCCGAGCCCACGAGCCAGCTCGCGCCCGGCGGAGGCAACCGCCAGCCCGCGTTCGGAGCGTCGCGGCGGAGAGGCCGCCCCAGAGGGCGGCCGAGCCGTGGGATGCGAGAGCAGTGATGACCGCCGGGGAGGCGGCAAGGCCGAAGCCCGTGGAGAATTGGAAGCGGCGTCCCAGGACATGGGCCGCCGGGGCGTCCCAGCCGGATGAGCGCACACGTGGACCGACCACGCCAAGGCCGCCGCGGCGAGGAGCGTACCGGCGCCCAGGCCGGCGTTGCGCAGGGCGCGGCCCCGCGAGGGCGGTGTCGCCTTCCCGCCCGTGGACGACCGTGGCCACGAGAGCCGCATGGGCGGCCGGCCAGGCATGGTTGCCGACGCCGAGGAAGAGCGCCGCCGCAGCAGAGAGGGCCGCAGCAGGCCGGTGCCGAGCGCGTCCACGCCCAGGGCGACGGCATAGCGGGGGCCTCCGAAGGCACGGACGAGGTCGCGCGGCTAAATCTTGGTGGAGGTGCGGCACGCTCTAAGAGGCCTGCGCGGAACGGCCTGGCCGCACAAATACTCCTCGTTCCGGAGTGCTCGTTCGTGCGAACGGCGAGAAGGTGTGACAGACAGAATTAGGCGAACGACCCGCGGGGGCCAAAGGGCGGCGCAGCGCCTTGGGCCCGAGCTTGTTCTACCGAGGTGGTCTCAGGTCTCGCTGCGGACGAGGGCTTGGGCGACGATGACCCGGTCACCGTTGAACGTGAGGGACGGGGAGCCGTGCAACTCGTACCCGAGGTCGAGCGCTTCGCTGACCCGCCAGCAGAAGGAAGCGTCGTCGGGACCAGTGAGAACGCGGTACCGGGGGAGTTGCTGATCGTCAGCCATGCGGCGATCCTACGGTGGCCTGTACGCCGACGCCGCGACCAGGTGACGCCGGGATCTTGGCCCTGCACCACCAGATCACGGTCCTGGAGCGCCAACTGGGCGAGAAGAAGGTGCGGTTCACCGCACCGCACCGGGTGCCCCTGGCGATGTTCCTCCACCGATGGTCGCCCGAGACGCTGCGCCGGATCAGGTTCCTGGAGACGGTCACCCTGACCGGGGGTGCTCCTCGCGGGCGGAGCCGTTATGGCTGTGACCAGCGGATCGGGTGGCCGGACGGGTCGGTGGTGAGCCAAGAGCCGTCCCCCAGCAACCGGAGGTCGTAGGGATGCTCGTTGCGGCCGTCGAACCGCGCCCCGACCCGGCCAGAGCGCAGGCCGACACGGTAGCTGCGCGACCAATCCGGATCGTCCTCGGTTTCGGCCGCCAGCACGACGACCGCGGAGTCGGGCGTCAAGAATCCGCCGGCCCATTCGATGTAGAACTCGGGAGCCTCGTCGGTCACGTCCTCAACGGGCGGGAACGCCTCGACAGGCAACTTCAGGAGCACCTCGCCGCTCGGGTAGGCGTGGACGGCGGCGTCGGCCTGGCCGTGGTCGACCGTCAGGAAAAGGCTCCCATCAGGCGCAAGGTCGATGAGACACCGATCGTCCCACGGGTAGCGGTCGAGGGAGATCCCGTCAGCGGTCAGCATCGTGCGGTAAATGACCGTGCCGTCCTGGCCCTCGCCGACATCCAGCAAGATGTGACCGTCCGACGGGTGCGTCAGGTGTTGCCCACCGTGCCCGACCGTTTCCAGGTCCGCATGGCCGAGCACCCGTCCGGTCGCGGCGTCCAGAGCGACCCACTGATCAGGAAGGTCACGGCCGGCCATCGCGTCGGGCCGGTACACCCACACCGCCTTCTCGTCCGTCGACAGCGCACACCCGGGCCGATGCCCGTACACCTGATCCGACGGCGGCTCGAATGCCGACCGCCAAATTTCACCACCGACATCGGTGACGCAGACGGCTGCATTCAACGTCGTGTAGACGGCCCTCTTCCCATCAGCGAACACAGCGTGCTCGACAACATCGTCACCGGATGACGGCTGGAACACCGCGACAGGAGACAGCAGGCCCCAAGACTCGGGCGTTAGGGCGTAGGCGCAGATCTGGCCATCAACGAGCCTGGCGATGATCTCCGACGGGGGTGGGGGCTGAACCATATCGGGAGGTTAGCGCCTCGAAGATCCTTCAAGAGGCGATCGTTAATGAAGAGATCTCGAGTACCGCCCCCGTGAGCCCGTCGCCGAGTCAGCAGCCCTCGCTCAAAGGAAACACCCGACCAAGGCAGGCTGGATCCCCGACGGCGGAAGATCCTCAAGGACTGCGCGGCAGCAATCACCGCCGCCGTTCTCCCCTTGGTGGCTGAAAGTGACGTGCCGTGCGTCGCCCACCTGATCCAGATCACCGAGCTGGCCACCGACCAGACCTGAGCCCGCATCACGCTCCCGGTTCTCGTTCCTCCTGCTGTCTAGGGGAGACTGCGATGATGTCGCATTCCCAGGGTCTTCGTCTGGCTGTGGAGATCCGCGACTACCTCGTTGATCAGCTCAACCTGACGCTGCGCAGACCCGGTATGTACGGCGGTGAGACGGCCATCCGCCTCGTCCTCGACCATCTCGAGTACGCAGAGCGCAGGGACGGGGCTGGGCTTCCCCGCTTGCTCGAAGAGCGTGGAGCCTGGACGTCCCGGGGAGTGACCGGTGCTTTCGCACTTGTGATCCTCGGCCACTATGAATCAGGCGTCGCATCGGTCTACGCCGAGTACGCCCGAGCGCAGGGCTGGCTCAAGATCGACCGGGTGCTCACCGCAGCGGAGTACTCCTCCATCGCAACCGAACACCGCCGATGGACGGCGCAGGATCGAAGTCTGTCCGATGTCCTTGATGCCTTCGGGCCGCCCTCGATCCGCTTCGGCGGAACCAACCCGCTCTACGGCAGAACCTTGAGTTACACGAGTGGGTCGCCTACCGACCCGATGATCTCCTTTCACCTCTGGAACGGCACCGAACCCGACGCCGAGTCCAGCTGGCCACCCCTCTACAGGGAACCCGTCCTGCTCGCCGTCCGCTCCAGCAGCCAGACCTTCGAAACGAGTCTCGCCTTCACCCCCGAGGGCATACGCCGCCGCCCTTAGATGCCCTGAAAGCCGTCATCAGTGGGCGCCGTCGAACCGACTGGTGGCGGCGATGGAGATAACGGCTGCGGGTGGCGGGGCGGTGACCGGCGCCCACGCCGCACGCTCCGGGCGGCCTGGCGCGGGGCCGCGCCGTGGCCTGAGCGCTGCCGCCCCTTGACGGACAGCCGGCGGCATCCTCGGCCTTTCGGCGTGAGCGGGCGGTGTTCAAGCTTGCGCTCGGCTAGGCGGTCGAACTGGGGGACCGGCGGCCCAGACGCCCCCGCCGGGCCTCGTTACCTGCGGGGACGACGGGTCTTCCGGTCGGTGCTTATCTGGAACGGAAAACGCCGTTGGCCTGCTCGCCGAGCGCGGCACCGTGTGTGTGCCGGCGGGGCCACCCCCGCCCGACGATCTCGCCCTGGTTCGGGAGCGGGGACCCAGGACCAGCCGTTGGCGCTGAGAACGATCGGCGGTCAGATGTTGAGGACTGCCTTTCCGGTGATGCGGCGGGTTCATCGACCACCTCGCCCCCCCCGGCGGCCGTGAACTCGATCTGCTGGAGGGCTGGACGGTCGCCACGGCACTGGCCATACGCACCGAGCGGCTGCACATCGGCCATCTCGTCCTGTGCGCGGAGTTCCGCCATCCGGCAATGCTGGCCAAGATGGCGGCGAGCCTCGACGTCCTGTCTGGCGGACGCCTGGAGCTCGGCCTCGGCTGGGGGGCGGTGGCCGGGGAACTCACCGACTACGGGTTCCCCGACCCCGGCCCCGCCCCGTCGCCGGAAGCGTGCCGATGCACGTCGGCGGGTCCGGGCCCCGGCTCACCATGCCCATCGTCGCCGGCCGGGCCGACTGGTGGAACTGCCCGTCGAGCGCCGCGGACCGGCTCGCCGGACTCCGCCCGTCGGCGGGCGCGGCCCGGATCTCGGTTCAGCACCCGGTGGGCCTCGCGGCCAGTTCGGCGGTTCGGGACGAGGTCGCCGAGACCGTCCGCCGCCGCTTCGTCCATCCTGGCCGTGGGGGCCGACACGCTGACCGGCCTCATGGCCACGCGGGTCACCGCCCCGCGCGTGCCGGTGACCTTGCGATCTCCAGCTGTATCGCCCCCCGCGCGCGGGACAGTCAGCGGAGCCGCCGAGGTGGTCAAGGCCGGCCGCCCGGTCTTCGCGGCAGGCGTGCGGTTCACTGAGGTCGGCGGCGCGCCGCCGGCGACTGCGCGCGCCTCGTTCATGGTCGCCCCGGACTCCGCGTCACGCTGCCCGCCTCTTTCGACGGCGAACCCCCGCCGCGCCGGCGAACGCGGCCGAACTGTAGGCCTAATGAGCAGGTAGGCCCGGCCTTGCCGGTCGACGGCGGAGACCTTGTGAGTAGCCGGCGTCAGGAGCGCTGCGACAAGACCGGTCGATCCGTTCCGACCTTGGTGGGGCCGGGAGCCCTTGAGCAAGTAGGAGGGCCCGTGAGGGTCTGAGGTCACGAACCGCTGGTGGGATGGTGGACCGCGAGTCCTGTCATTAGGGTGCGGCGTGTCCTCGGCCGGCCGACACGACTCGATGACCGGGAGGGATGCCTATGACGATGTTCTGTGGGATTGACTGGTCCGAGCGGCACCACGATGTGGCGATCGTGGACGCCGACGGCGCCCTGGTGGCCCGGCAGCGCATCGGCGATGACGCGGCCGGTCTGGGGCGGCTGCTGGACATGCTCGCCCTGGCCGGAGACGGTCCGGACACCCCGATCCCGGTGGCGATCGAGATCTCGCGAGGGTTGCTGGTGGCATGCTTGCGCGCAACCGGGCGGCCGATGTTCGTCATCAACCCGCTTGTCGGCGATCACCCGATCGGGCCGGCACCGAGGACGCCCCCGAACCAGGCCGCGGCACAGTGATCGCCGCCAGGACCTGCCCGAAGGCGGTGCAGTCGTTGACATTGCCGGGCGTGAGCACGATCGACAGCGGCAGGCCGCGTCCGTCGACCGCCAGATGGACCTTGGTGGTCAAGCCGCCCCGTCGGCGGCCCACCGCCGGTACCGCTCGTACACGGTCTTCCAGTTGCCGTACCGCTCCGGCAGGTCCCGCCACGGAGCGCCGGTGGCCGGCTTCCACAAGATCCCGTTCAGCACCGTGCGGTGATCGGCCCACCGGAGCACGGCCGTCCTTCCCCTGGCCGTCCTTCCCCTGCCCGAGGACGGGCGCAAACATCGAGCAGACAGAGCGACGGAGCGGGGCGAATCGGGCGGCGGGCAAACCGAGGCGATCTCGCGTTTACCCTGGTCAGAGGTGGTGCGTCGCGTGGGACTCGAACCCACGACCTACGGATTAAGGCATCGAGCCCGATTCTCGTGCCGCACGGTGCCACCGTGTGCCGATCCGGTTCGGAACCGCGCAGCCGCCAACGAGCCGACACGGACGGTTGGCAGTCTTGTGGCTTGCTTGTCGGCGACCCTTCCTGACCAGCATCGATGGAGTCTTCGGCAAGCGCAGGGCCCTGGCCTCCGTTTCCGGATACGTGCGTCGCGTCATAGGCCGTACTCTGGTCGGCGATGGGAACACGAGGTGTGGAAGGCGCATATCAAGGTGCGGTTCGGGCGTTCCAGAACCCGATGCTCGATCTGCTCCACCGGACTTATGCGCCGTTCGTGGTGACGGTGCTGGCGATGATGTTCACGCCGGAGCGGCCGGTGGTCGCGGTGCCTGATGCGCATGCGGAGATCGCCGACGCCCTCGGCCAGTTGCGGGCCGCGGGCCACGGCGAGGAGGGCGTCCAGCCCTTGCCGGCGGGGAACGCCCGTGACCTGTGCAGGCAGTGGGTGCAGGCGGGCTGGCTGGTGCGGCAGGTCTCCGACGACGTCGAGGTGTACCGGCTGTCCGCGCACGGTGTCGGCGCGCTGGAGGTGGCCGGCCGGGTCGGCGGGGCGCGGACCCGGGTGTCGGAGTCCCGCGTCCGGACGCTGCTGGAGGCGGTCGAGCGGCTCGCGCAGGACGCCGACCCGGATGTGATGGCCCGGATGGCGCGGCTCCAGACGGAGATCGAGCAGCGCCGCCGGGAACTGCACCGGCTCGAACGGGGCGGCGCCGTCGACACCGTCGGCGACGACCAGCTGCTGGAGGCGGCCGAGAACGTCCTGCATCTGGCCCGGGAGCTGCCCGCCGACTTCGCCCGCGTCGCCGAGTCGATCAAGGCCATGCAGCGGGACGTGGTCGCCGACCTGCGGCAGGACGTGCGGCCGACCGGCGAGGTGCTGCGCGAGTACCTGGAGCGCGGCCGGCAGATCATGGACACGACGCCGGAGGGCCGCGCGTTCGCCGGGGCGCTGCGCCTGATCGGCGACCCGGCCCAGATCGACGACCTGTGGAACCTGCTGCGCACCGTGCTGCGGCACGGGTTCACCGACCTGATGCCGGAGCCGCAGCGGCAGGAACTCGCCGAGATCGCCCGCCGGATCGAGCAGGGCGTCAAGGAGGTGCTGGCCGCGCAGCGGCAGGCGTCGCACGTCATCACCACCCAGGTGCGCAACCACGACCCGATGCGCGACCGCCAGGTGGACGAGCTGCTGCGGGACGTGATGTCGGGGTTCCACACCTGGGTGCCGAGGTCGCGCCGCGGCACGGTCGTCGACCCGCTGCGCCGCCTGCCGGTGGCCGACGTGCGGCAGCTGCGGCAGACCCTCAGCGACCCGCGTCCGCCCCAGCCGCCCACGCCGCTGCGGGAATGGGACGAGGTCGAGGACGTCCCGGACGCCGACACCCGGGCCTGGGGCGGCCCCCAGTACGCCGAGTTGCGCGCGCATCTGGCGGAGTTCGCGGGGGACGCGGACGGCGTCGACGTCGCGGCCGCGTTCGGCGCGGCGGCCGAGCGCATGCGGCGGCCGGTGGACCTGCTCGGCCTGCTGGAGATCGCGCACGACTTCGGAATGACCGAAACCGCCGAGGTCGCGGTGGTCGACGCGGTCCGGCCGGACCAGACGCGGCGCCGCCTGGCGTTCGGCGGCGTGCTGGCGGCGAACCCGGCGGCGTCCAGTACCGCGGACGGGGCCGGCGCCGCCGGCGAGGGGCCGGGGAACGACGGTGAGTGAACCGGACGGCGCCGACGACGACTGGTCGGCCGGCGAGGCGGCCGGCTTCATCGACCCGGTGGCGATGGAGGACGACCCGTCCGAACTGTTCGCCGGCGACACGGGCACGCTGGACGTGGACGTGCGGCGGGTGCTGGTGCGGCTGCTGCGGCGCAGGTTCATGCTGGCCGACAAGAACTCGGCGCAGTGGCGCACGCTGCTGGAGAACCAGCAGCTCATCGAGTCGCGGCTGCACGACCTGTTCGTCCGGCTCGTGGTCGACCACGACCGGGGCATCGCCTACAAGCAGCAGGTGCGCTCGGCGGAGCTGGACGTCCCGATCCTGCTGAAGGACGACCCCTACACGCGGGCCGAGACCCTGGTGCTGGTCCATCTGCGGACCGTCTTCCAGCGGGAACGCGGCACCGGCGAGACGTCCGCGCGGGTCGACATCGAAGAGCTGGAGCAGACCGTGCTCACCTACTTCGACCCGGACGACCACAACCTCGCCCGCGGCCAGCGCGAGATCCGCAACGCGGTGGAGCGGCTGGCCAAGGACGGGCTGCTCGCGGAGGAGTCCGCGGGCCGGTACCGCATCACGCCGCTGGTCGAGGTCGTGCTGAGCACCGAGAAGCTCAGCGAACTCAGCCAGTGGCTACGGGAGCAGAACGAGGCCGCCCCATGAGCATGATCGACACGCTGTTCGGGCTGATCCCGGCGGCATCGCGCGGGCAGCAGTGGGTGGCGAGGGACCTGCAGCTGGTCAACTGGGGCGGCTACGACGGGTACCACCGCATCCGGTTCGCGCCGGGCGCGACCCTGTTCAGCGGCGGTTCCGGGTCGGGCAAGTCGACGCTGATGGACTCCTACATCGCGCTGCTGATGCCGCACACCACGCCGTTCAACGGGGCGTCCAACGGCGGGGTCGTCGGCCGGCCGCGCGGCAAGGACCAGCGCAACATCCTCTCCTACGCGCGCGGGAAGCTCGACGAGTCGCGGACGGACGGCGAGACGAGGATGCGGGTGCTGCGCGGGGACGGCCGCGACACCTGGACGGCCATCGCGATGACCTGGGCGGACCGGGGCGGTGCGGTGTTCACCGCGCTCCGGGCCTGGTACGTGCCGTCGTCCGCGCGGGCCCTCGACGACGTCATCGTGGTCCGCGCCGTCCGCGACGACGCCTTCGACCTGCGCGAGCTGGACGGCCCGGCGGGCAGCAGGTTCGCTCGCGACGCGCTCAACGCGACGGGCCTCACCTGCTTCGGCACCGACCGGGACTTCACCGCCCGGCTGCACACCTCGCTCGGCATCGGCGCCGCCGGGGACGGGCACAAGGCGGTCGGGCTGCTCGGGCGGATCCAGGCGGGCCAGCAGATCACGACCGTCGACGCGCTGTACAAGACGATGGTCCTGGAGGAGCCGTCCACCCTGGCCACGGCGGACGAGGTGGTGCAGCAGTTCGACGAGCTGTCCGGCACCCGGGAACGGATGATCACCGCCCGCCGGCAGGTGCGGGCGCTGGCCCCGATCCGCGAGCACCGGCGGGCCATCGACGGCGCGGTGGCGCGGCTGCGGGTGATCGAGGCCGTCGGATCGTTCACCGACCCGGCGTCCCCCGCGGCGCTGTGGCGGCACGAACGCCGGCTCGACCTGCTGCGCGCCGCCGAGCAGGACCTGACCGGGCGGCGCCGCCGGGCCGAGCAGCAGGTGGCGGACACGGCCGCCGCGATCGGTGTCGCGGAGTCCCGGCGGGACGCGCTGCTGGAGACCCTGCGCGCGTCCGGCGGCGACCGGCTGGACACCGCGCTCCGGGAGATCGGCAACGTGGAGCGCCGGCTGGCCGACGTCGAACGCGGACGTGCTCGGCTGGACCGCGCCCTGGACACCATCGGCACCACCGTGTCGACCGGCGAGGACTTCGCCGCGCTGGCCGACACGGCGCGCCGGGCACTGGCCGACTCGCAGGCCAGGAAGACCGCCCAGAACGAGTTCGCGAAGGCGGCGGGGGAGGCGGCGGCCGCCGAACGCGACCTGGCCGGGCTGCGCGCCGAGCGCGCGGCGGTCGAAGCCCGCCGCGGCAACATCCCCACCGACCTGCACACCGCCCGCGACCGGCTGGCCGACGCCGCCGGGCTCGCCCCGGACGACCTGCCGTTCGTCGGCGAACTGATCGAGGTGCGCACGGAGTTCGAAACCTGGCGGGAGGCGTTCAACCTGGCGCTCGGCGGGTTCGCCACCCGGATGCTGATCGACATCGGTCGGCTGAACGCGTTCCGCGAGGCGATCAACACGGTGCACCTTCCCCGGCGTATCCAGTTCGAAGGCGTCCCCACCGGCAGGCACGACGAGATCGGGCTGAACGACAAGACGCTCCCCGGCCGGCTCGACTACCGGCCGACGCCGTTCACCGCCTGGCTCAAGAGCGAACTCGTCCGCGGCTTCGACTTCGTCTGCGTCGAGACGCCCAAGCTGCTGATGCAGCACCCGAAGGCGCTCACGATCACCGGCCAGATGTCGCAGGGCAGGCGGGGCGCGCACGGCGGCCACGGCCGCGCCAACCTGCTGGGGTTCAGCAACACCAGGCTGCTCGCCGACCTCGACACCAGGATCGGCCACGCCGCGGAGCGCCGCGACGACGCCGCCGCGCGGGAGGCGGACGCGCAGCAGACCCTCAACTCGTTCGAGGAGCGGCGCACCGCCTACCAGGCCGTGACCGAACTGTCCTGGGAGCAGGTGGACGTCGCGTCGGTCGCCGCCGAACGGAAACGCTGGCAGGAGGTCATCACCGAGGTCCGCGAGGGCAACCCGGAGATCGACCGGCTGCAGCGGGAGGCGGACGACCTCAAGACGGAGGTCAAGGCCCTGACCGAGCGCGTCGGCGGGCAGAAGCAGGAGCTGGAGGGGCTCGAAAAGGAGTGGGAATCGATCGTCGACGAGGTGGACGGCGCCCAGCAGGCGCTCGACACCGCCGCGGCGGCCGGCACCGAGGTGAGCGCGGAGCACCGGGACTACCTCATGGGGCTGTTCGACGCCGCCCCCGACGGCACCGACCCGGCGTCCGCGCTGAAGGAGTTCGACGCCGCGCACCGCCGCGGCTTCGAACGGATGCGCGCCGACCGCACGTCCGCGGAGGAGGAGATCGGCCGGTCGCGCAAGACGCTGCGGGACACGTTCTCGACGTTCGTCGAACGCTGGCCGAACCCGAACCTCGGCACCGAACCGGAGGACTCCTACCGCGACTTCGAGCGGCTGCTCACCGATCTGGAGACCAGCGGCCTGCACGAACTGGAGAGCGAGTGGCGCGACAGCCTGCTCAAACTCTCCGGCAACGACCTGACCAGCCTGGACAGCGAGCTCGCCGCCGCCGTCCGGGAGATCCGCGACCGGATCGACCCGGTCAACCGGATCCTCGCCGAACTGCCGTTCGCCGACGACGGCCACCGGCTGCGCATCGACCCGCAGGAAAGCCACTCCGCGGTGCGCGCCCGGTTCCGCAAGGAACTGCGCGACGTGCGCGCCCTCATCGACAAGGCGGCCACGGACGCCGACCGGGAACGCGCCTTCCACCGCATGGCCAAGGTCATCGACCGCATCCGCCGCACCGCGCCCGATTTCGCGGACCTGGTCGACGTGCGCAACCACGTCCGGATCAGCGCGGAGAAATGCGACCTCGCCGGCCGGCACGTCGCGGTCTACGACCACATCGGGGAGAAGTCCGGCGGCGAGTCCCAGGAGCTGGTCGCGTTCATCGTCGGCGCCGCGCTGCGCTACCAGCTGGGCGACGCGGGCGCCGAACGCCCCCGCTACGCCCCCGTCTTCCTCGACGAGGCGCTGATCAAGGCGGACGCGCACTTCACCGGCCGCGCCATCGGCGCGTGGCGCGGGCTCGGCTTCCAGCTCGTCATCAGCGCCCCCAACGACAAGCACAGCGCGATCGAACCCCACGTGGACGCCGAATACCTGACCCTCAAGAACACCGAGGGCCGGTCATGGGCGAAACCCATCGTGGCGGTTCCCGACGCATGACCGCCCGACTGGTCACCCCGTCCGATGCGGTCGAGTCGCTGCGCCGCAAGGTCCACCAGAAGTGGGCGGCGGCCGTGTGCGCGGCAGAACCGGTCACGTTCTCCGTCCCGCTCCGCCCCGGCGTGTCGACCGGTAGCGCGGTGGCGCGGATCGGGTACGACGCCTGGCACGAGTGGCGCATGCGCTGGCGCGAGTTCGCCGACCGGCACCCCGCGAGCAATCTGATCGTCCGCAGGCCGCTGCCCGTCCAAGGCGTGACGGACGACCACCCGGCCACACTCGTCGCCGACCTGGACGCCGCCGTAGCCCTGCTTTCCGAGTCCGGCCCGCCACCCGTGGACGTAGACCGCGCCCGCACGCTCGCGTCGTCGCTGCGATCCACCGGCGCGATCCTCACCCCGGCCACCCTCCAGACCGTCTACCGGCTCGGAGCCGACGACGCCGAGGTACTGCTCAGCGCGCTGATCTGGCTGCGCCAGAACCCCGACGCGGGCGCATGGACCGCACGCCAGCTCCCCGTCCCCGGCATGCACACCAAGTGGCTCGACACCCACGGCGCACTGCTGCGCGACGTCGCCGGACGCGACGTCCGAGACGAGGTCCGGCCCCGGCCGGCCGTGCTGCACCTGACCTACGTCGATCCGGGCCACCTCGCGTCGGGACGCCGCAGGCACGACGCATGGACCACGGGCGACACGCACGACATCGCCTACCGGCCCCGGATCGTCCTCGTCGTCGAGAACCGCGACTCCAGACTCTGGTTCCCGCCTGTGCCGGGCACCATCGTGGTCGAGGGCGGCGGCAAGGCGGCCGCGGCCCTCCTCGCGAACGTCCCCTGGATCCGCGCTGCGGACCACATCGTCTATTGGGGAGACATCGACGCGGACGGATACGCGATCCTCGACCGGTTACGCGCCGCGCTGGCTGAGCCCGCCCCGGACGGCGCCCCACCGAAACCGGTTACCTCGATACTGATGGGCGCCGCCGACCTGCACCAGTACGCCCCGCACGGTGTGAACCATGACAGGTCCGGTCGCCTCCTCAAGCCGTCCCCGGCGATTCTGCGCCACCTTACCGAAGCCGAGGCGATCGCCTACGACACCATCGCAACCGCCGGCCCCACCCCGTTCCGGCGGATCGAGCAAGAAGCCATTCCCCTCGCCCACGCGGCAACCCGGTTGCCGGACGTCTCGGCGAGCTCTTATCCGTAACTGATGTGCGCGACGGCGAGAGGGTCTTCCACATCGGCCGCGTCCAGGTCGTGACTCCAGCCCTTCTCACGACCTGACGATGACGAGCGCGGTCGCGGCTAGAGTCGTGAGCGTGGATCGCGGGTTGCTGGTTGGGCGTGAGTCGCATCTGCGGGTGCTGACCGACGCGGTCAGTGATGCCTTGAACGGGCTGGCTCGCACGGTGACGGTGTACGGCGAGGCCGGCAGCGGCAAGACCGCGTTGCTGGATGCTGTCACAGCCGACGTGGTTGCTGCGGCCGAGGAGGCGGGTGCGATGCGGGTGATCCGGATTGCGGGCCACCTGGCCGAGCGCGATCTGCCGCTTGCCGGTGTGCATCACCTGCTGCGCGAGGTTGGGCTGGACGGCGTTCTCAGAACCGAGGGTGCCGATCCGTTGCGTGATGCGGTGGCGCTGCTGGACGCCTTGACCGCGCTGGCCGGCCGGCAGCCGCTCCTGCTGGTGATCGATGACGCGCAGTGGCTTGATCGTCCTAGCTACCGGGCGCTGGTGTTCGTCGCGCGACGTCTCGATGCGGATGCGCTATGTGTGCTGTTCGGGGTCCGCGCTCCGCAGGAGGACCGCCTGATGGTCGGCACCCGGCTGGAGGTCGGGCCCCTAGCGAAGAATGAGTCGATGGGGCTGCTGCGGCAGTCCTATCCGCAGATGAGCGCCAGGGTCGCGGCGAAGATCGCTGGGCACGCGCATGGTCTGCCGTTGGCGCTGTGTGAGATACCGGCCAGCCTCAACACCGCGCAGTTGGAGGGGAGCGAACCGCTTCCCGCGGATCTGCCGCTGGGTCGCTCCCTGGCTCACCTGTTCGACCAGCGGATCGCGGCCTTGCCTGACGCGACGCGGCTGTGTCTCCTGGCGGCATCGTTCGACAGTCTTTCGGCCGCCGGCTACCTGGCGTTGCTCAACGAGCTCGGGTGCGGCCTGGTCGATCTTGATGAGGCAGAACGAGCCGGGCTGGCGCGTCTTCGAGCCGGACGATGCGAGTTCCGCCATCCCCTGGTCGCGGCGGCCGTCCGTGCTGAGGCACGTGCACAGCAGTTGGTCGCGGTACACCGCGTGCTGGCGAACCAGTTCGCCGACGACCCTGTGCGGCTCGCCGCCCATCTGCGGCACGACCCCGACGTCGACTCCGGCACCCTGTTGTCTGCCCTGGAGAAGGGTGCCGGAGCCGCGGCCGATGCCCGAAGTCACGACGAGGCGGCCGAGCTGTGGGTGGCCGCGGCCGACCTGGTGACCGAGCCCGAGCACAGGCGCCGGCTGCTCAGACGGGCGGTCAGATGCCTGGCCCTGGCTGGTGCGGGACCGGAGGCACGTGTGCTGATAGAACAGCTTCTCGCCGACACCGACGACACCGCCAACGTGACCGGGGCCGCGCGGAAGACCGTGGCGGCCGAGCGCGCGGGCGTCCTGCACGATCTGACCTGGGTGTCGTTGTGGACCCAATCGGTTCCCCCTGACGATGACGAGATGATCGAGTCCGCGAGTCTGGCGTTGATCCAGGCCGATGATCATCGGTCGCAGGAGGCCGGGGCGCGACTGCTGGCCGCGCTGGCCACCGCGCTGCTGGGTGCGGGGGAGTATCGGCGAGCTCAGAAGGTGTGCCTGGCGCTGCGGACCCACGTCGCGGAACAGCTGAGGCTGGAACAGCGTCTGTTGTGCGATGTGATCGAGGTGATGGTCGGTGAACCGGGGGCCGGGTCGTTGCTCCGCGACGGCACCAGTTGGGTCGACGCCTATCCGTGGCAGCACATTGTGGATCCGTCCACATCGGCCGGATTCATCACTGTGGTGCTCGGATGGTTGGGGGAGTACGAGACCCTGGACCGCGTGATCGCCCACGTCCGAACAGCTACCGACGAGCACGGCCCGTCCGCGTCCGCGCTGTATATCGCCAGCTCCATGACCGCCAGCCGAGAGCGACACCACGGCCGCTGGGACCACGCCCTGCTGGGGTTCGCGACGCTGGAGCAGATCTTCATCGACACCGACTTCGCCGCCCCCTATCCCTTCATCGCTCTGCGTCACGCGCACCTGCTGGCCGCCCGCGGCGACGCCGAGGCCTGCCATCAGCTACGACAACGGGCACGGGACAAGGCACCGGTGTGGGCGCCGGTGCTGGCCCATCTCGACCATGCCGTGGCCGGGCTGCTTGCTCTGGCCGGCCGGGACTACACCGCCGCATTGTCCCACCTGGACCTCGCGGGGAAGATCGAACAAGACGTGGGCCTGGCCCCCTCGGGGTATCTGTCCCGTTTCGCCGACATGTTCGAGGCCGCCTGGCGCCTGGGCGAGGCAGATTCGTGGCTGCACGAACTCAATCAGTTCGAGGACGCCATGCACACGGTGCGACACGACACCATGCTGGGCCTCGCGGCGCGGTGTCGAGCGCTGATCGCCCCATCCGAAAACATGGACACCGCGTTCACTGAAGCCGTCGAACGGCTCGGCACCGAACCCGACGGATACGAGACAGCCCGAACCCAGCTACTTTGGGGGGAACGGCTGCGACGCGCCCGCCGTAAGGCCGACGCCCACCAGAAACTCACCCTCGCCCACGAGACGTTCACCCGCCTCGGCGCTACCGCCTGGGCTGGCCAATGCGCCTCGGAACTGGCCGCCTGCGGCATCCGCCGCACCACCGCCCCCGAACGAGCCGGCGGTCCCTTGTCCCAGCTCACCCCACGCGAGTACGAAGTCGCCCGCGAAGTCGCCACTGGACTCACCAACGCCGAAGCCGCACGCCGACTGTTCATCTCCGAACGAACCGTCGAGTTCCACCTCTACAACGTCTTCCGCAAACTAGGCATCGACAGCCGCGGCGCACTCACCACCACCATCAACACCTGAACACACATTCCGCCCGGGGCCAGCGCGCGGCTACTTGAGAACCTTCGCGATCAGCCCGGCCAGCGCGACGGCCTTCGAACCGTCGGCATCCATGTCGCCGGTCCGCACCGAAGCCAGCACCGCCGTACCGCCTGCCTCGGTGACCGCCGTGCGACCAGATGCCGCCCGCAGCGGACCGAGGGCCCCGTCGTAGACATCGATTGCGGCACCGCCGGCCTGGACGACGTCGATCGGCTTCTTGCCCTGCAACAGATCGGGGCGAAGCGCGTCGGCGGGGCCGACCACGATGCCGACCTCGTTTCGGTCCCGGTCATCCCACACGCACTCGACCACGCCCTTGCCCCAGCGGCGGTTCTCCCCGGCGGGTACAGCGTCGCCGAACACCGACCCGAGGTGGGACGGATCGAGCGCATCGCACACGTTCGCGACCGCCGGCGACTTGATGCCCAGGTCGACTCCGCATTTCTCTTGGACGAACGCGCCGACCGTCTCGGCCTGACCGGGTAGGAGGAGCACCATGCTGAACGCCTCCTCGTCGTTGAACTTCAGCGCCTGCTCGATCGCCTCCGGCCTGGTGGCATCGACACCATCCAGTGCTGTATTGGCCATCGAGAAGAACTTGCCCAGCGCTCGCCACGGCTGGACGATCGGCGCTGGCGGCTCGACCGTGGAGAACCGCTCCGCAGCCGTCGACAGCCGTTTCACGTAGCCTTGCGGGTCCGCTTTCCAACCAGCGGTCAAGTCCAACACCGACAAGTCGTCCTCGATACCGGCGACCGCCTTGCAGAACTCGCCGCCAGAGGCTTCGCCGGCGGCCGGTGAGGATGATCCGTTCGCCCCCGACCGATCACCCGCTCGTGATTCTTCATCGGTGCCGCAACCCGCCGACGGCAGCATCAGAACCGTCGCCGCGGTCAACGCGAGGAAGGGACGCTTCAGCGCACGCGCGCGCACAAGACCAGTCATGCCGCGAGCCTAGAAAGCCCCCGCCACGACGGCACCCGTGATCAGCACTGGAGTGAACTCCCTGCCAGTGGCGCGGCACACCCCGGTGGCCGTCACAGGGCCGGGCCCGGCGGGGTGTCCGGCCCGGTCGCGTCGTCACAGCGCCATGTCCAGTGCGTCCAGCACCAGGCGGGTCCGCTTGGTGGTCGAGGCGGCCCAGCCGACGATGGCGCGGGAGAAGATGTCGACTAAGAACGCGATGTAGACCACGCCGGTCCAGGCGTGCCCATCCGCGCGCACGGTGGTACGGATCTTGCGGCCGCGGCGGACGCCGGCCAGGCCGAGTTCGCGCATCAGGTGCTCAACCGTGCAGCGCGCCACCTGGTGCCCCTCGCGCTGCAACTGCCGCCAGACCTTCCGAGCGCAGACAGCACCCGGCAGATCGGCTCGACCCCGTACACCTTGCGGAATGCGTCGATGAACGCGATCAGTACCTGTGTGGCCGGTCGAGCTCGGCCGCGAAGAAACCCGCCGCCGCCTTCAGGATCTCGTTCGCCCGGCGCAACTCGGCGTTCTCGCGCTTGAGCCGCTTCAGCTCCGCTGATTCCCCGGTCGTGGTCCCCGGCCGGGCGCCGGCGTCGCCCTCGGCCCGACGCACCCAGGACCGCACCGTCTCGGTCGAGGTGACTCCCAGCTTGGCTGCGAGGGCCTTCATCGCCGACCACTCACTGGGATAGTCCGGGCGGACCTCGGCCACCATGCGGACCGCGCGCCTGCGCAGCTCAGGGGGATAGGGGGACGGACGTGCCATGACTCGATCCTCTCAGGGAAACGAGCCTCCACCCGACCCCGGGCGCTTCAATCCCGTCCGGTTCACAGTCTTCTGATCGTCTGGATCCGTGGCCGAGGTTCTTCGAGGCGCTGGATTGGGAGAACGGCAACATCTCGGGTGCTGCCTGGTTGGTCGGGGTGAACCGTGCCATGGCGTTTGACTGGGCGGGGGTGAGGGAGGCGGTCTCGCGGCTTTTCTGCATCGTCGTTGTCGCCACCCTCGGGCCCATGTCCAGGCCCGTGCGCGTCAGTCGAAGGTGGTGGAGATTTCGTGCCAGCCGCCGGGGACGAAGGTGGTGGCTTCGTCCGGCCCCCAGGTTCCTTTGGCGTAGGGGAGGGGCTGGGTGGGGAGGTCGAGGACGGGTTGGATGATGCGCCAGGATTCCTCGGCCAGGTCGAAGCGGACGAAGCGGCGGGGGTCGCCGGTCATCGCGTCGGTAAGGATGCGCTGGTAGGCCGCTTCCATCGGGCCCAGGACCTTGGTGAAGTCCACGCTGAGCGGGACTCGCCGGGTGCTGCCGCGCCCGGGGACCTTGGCGAGCAGGTCGAAGGTGACCCCCGCATCGGGCTGGATGCGGAAGCGGATCAGATTGGGCTCTGGGGCGCCGTCGAAGAAGCCGATGGGCGGGGTGCGGAGTTGGGCGACCACTTCCAGATCGGTGGTGCCCAGTGCCTTACCGGAGCGGATGTAGAACGGGACGTCGGCCCAGCGCCAGTTGTTGATGCGCAGGCACAGCGCAGCGTAGGTCTCGGTGGTCGAACCGTCACGGACGCCTTCGGTGGCGAGGTAGCCGTCGTACTGGCCGCGGACGATATCGCCGGGCGCGACGGCCTCGACGGCGCGCAGCACCCGCCACTTCTCGTCGATGAATGCGCGTGCGTCGGTCGACGGCGGCGTGTCCATGGCCAGGAGCGCGAGGATCTGCAGAAGGTGGTTCTGGACGACATCGCGGATCGTGCCGTTGGCGTCGTAGAACGAGCCACGGTCGGCGACGTCGAAGTCCTCGGCCATCGTGATCTGCACGTTGTCGACGTAGTGACGGTTCCAGATCGGCTCCAGGAGCATGTTCTCGAACCGGAACATCAGCAGGTCCTCGATCGGCTCCTTGCCGAGGAAGTGGTCGACGCGCCTCAGATGGTCCTCGTCGAAGAACTTCAGCAACTCGGCGTTCAACGCCCGCGCCGACTCCAGGTCGTTGCCGAACGGCTTTTCGACGACCATCCGGGCGTTCCTGTTCAGGTCGACCTTGGCCAGGCCCGCGGCGACCGTCGCGAACAGCGAAGGAGGAACCGCAAGATAGTGGGTGAGGAATCCCGCATCGCCCACCTCGCCGCGGATCGCATCGAAGGTGGCGCCGTCGGTGTAGTCGCCGGCGACGAGCCGGAGGTTCCCGGCGAACTTCTCGAACGCCGCGTCGTCCACCTTGTCGTGCTTGGCCTCGCAGGCCTCACGGGCCCGATTTCGCAGCCCGGCCAGGTCGAGGTCGGTCTTGGCGACCCCCACGATCGGCTGGTCCAGCACCCCGTCCGCCGTCAGCTGGTACAACGCCGGCAGCAGCATCTTGTACGCCAGATTCCCGGTGATCCCGAACAGGACCATCGCGTCGGCCCGCTCCATCGCCGGCCCCCTCTCCTCGGCTCACAGCTTGCCGCCTCGGCCATCCGAAGAACAAGCGTCCCGGGGGTCGCATAGCGCTCGGCCACGGTCAGACGCTATCGCCTCTGACCGCACCCGCCGAGGCGGACGATCACTTGACCGCCGATGCGGTCCATGAACGTGCCGCCGCCGCGGGTGCCATGGATCCGTCGACCGGCTACCGGACGCCGGCGCTGGACCTGGTCGGCACCGTGACGCCCTGTACACCCAGCGCGGCCATGCCCGCTTCCTGGTCACCGAGAAGAGCGCCCACTTCATCCTGGTCGTCAAGAAGAACCCGCCGTCGCTGTATCACCAGCTCAAACGGCTGCCATGGCGGCAGATCCCGGTCGGGCACACCGAAGACCACCACGGGCACGGCCGCACCGAACGCCGCTCGATCAAGGTCACGGCCGTCGGGCAGGGACTGCATGGCGACAACCTCGTGAGGCTGTCATCGATCACCATCGCCTCCGACACCTACACCAGCGTCCTGCCCGACCTGGCCCGCCAATCCGCCGAAGACGCCGCCGCCGTCATCCTCAACGCCCGCACCACGCCCGAGCTCGACGAGACGGCGTCGCCGGGCCGCCTCGTCCGGTTGCCGGAGACGTCGAGGCGATGACCTCCTCGGATTGACCACCGGATTCACCGCGCAGGTGTCCGCGCCCCGAGTTGTTCCCGGGCGCGGACACCTGCGCCGTGCACGGTCACCCAGCCAGCGGGTGAACGGCGGCAACGGTCTGGACAACGGCGCTCCAGCGATCGCCCGGTCGCCGTGGCCGGCGCGGCGGATGAGCAGACGATCCCGCGGTGGTGGCGACAGGTCCGCGACAGCCGAGCGAACATCGAGCGAACACGGGGACATATCGGGACAGGATTTTGGATCTTGGCAGTGGTAAGACTGCAGGTCAAACGGGGGCGCGCCCGGCAGGATTCGAACCCGCGACCGTCGGATTAGAAGTCCGAAGCTCTACGGCGGCTCCGCGCCCTGGCTCACCTGTGCGTACTCTCCGGCAACGTCGCCGGGCAAGCAAGATCATTCCGCGCATACTCCGGATCTTGCTCGTGAGGCACTTCCGCCCTGCGGGGAGTCTCCACGCCTGGCAGGGGCCACAGGTAGATTGGACACCATGACCGCCCAGCCCGAGGAACCGACCGCGCCGCGCGATCCCGGCGAGGATCCGGCCGCGATCTTCGACGCGCTCCCGCCGGTGCACCGTGACCACTTCCGGGCCGAGTATGACGAGGCGCTCGACGCGGCCCACGACCTGGCGCGGTTCAAGCAGGTCCAAACCCTGCTGCGCCGGTGGCGCCTGCGGGCCATCGCTTACGACCGTCCCGGATACGACGAGGCGGTACAGGACGCACTACAGGGCAGGGAAGATGCCTTCGTCCGCTACACCCCTCCGGGCTGGGAAGGCCGGGTGTGACGTACCGCTGGGATGGCTTCCACGGACGTGCGCTGTACGAGCTGAACGGGCTTCCCAACGAAGTCCGCGACGGCCCCCTTCTTGAGCGTCTCCTTGACCTCCTGGAAACGCCATGGGACGCGGTACCTGAACGGCCAGGCCAGGCAGCCATCCGACACGCCTTCTTCGGCGCGAACGGTGAGGGCATGCTCACGCTGCTGGTCGACGACGAGGCGGAGACGCTGCGCATCATCGACATCCTTTGGATGGGGTAGCGGCGTAGCCGCTGTTCTTCCCCCACCTTCCTCCCCCCGGCCCGACGAGACCTGTACCTAGCGGCGGACGGGTTCTGTCAAGGGTGGCGCAGCCATCACGTAGTGACGCCCGTAGGGCGCCCTTGACGGGTTCCGGCCGCCGCCATCATCAACACATCGGGTCGGGGGGAGCCCCGCACCCTTCCAGCTCAGCTTCCACTTCCCGCATCCGTGCCGCTCCGGCTTCTCCTCATCGCTCAACCGAGGATGAGCTTTCCGAGTGCGGCAAGGAAGGTCACGACACCGAGGACGGCGAAGATACTTGAGTGCACTCGGATTATGGCTCGCAAGTTCGTGCCGAACCTTGAGCGTTGCCCTTCTGCCAAGCGGTCGGCACAACCCTTGAGGTTTGTGGCGAACGGGATTCCGTAGGCCATGGCCAGCGTGCTCCACAGGAAGAGGAAGGGTAGTGAGGCGTGGTGGCTGGGGTGTTCGGCTGCGATGACGATCACCTTCGCATCCTGGCGTGCATTGCGGCGGCGCGGAACCCCGTGATGGCCGGTCGGGGCGGGCCGGCGGGGCGTGTCGCGATGCGCGGCCCGGCGCGGCCGTCCGGTGACCGGCGCCCACGCCGCATGCTCCGGGCGGCCTGGCGCGGGGCCGCGCAGCGGCCTGAGCGCCGCCGCCCCTTGATCCAAAACAGCCCAATTCGGCAGAGCCGCTGATCCGTTGCAAGATCGGTTGTGTCAAGGAAGGTCCTACAAGGTTCTGTCTATGAGGGACCTCGCGCAGAATGCTATGCGAACCGGGGCAATCCTCGCGAACAGGATATATCGCCTAGCGGGCTCATCGTGTCTCGATGTGGTCAACTGTGAAAGATGGGTGCAACTCCCGAAGTATCCTGTAATCTACCTGGCAAGGTCAGTCAAGCAAGGAGTTGATCATCATGGCCAGGGCCACTACCAGAAAGAAGCGCGTCAGCTTTTATGAAGTGCGCGATCGTGAGGGAATCCCATTCTCTAGTCCGTTCGATTGGGATCAGATTCTGGCGAGGCTGGCGAGAGAGTCGGCAGATGTGAGGCTTCACAGGGTTTTTGGCGCTGACCATTGGGGAAAAGCCTATCCCTTCCAGGACATGGATCATTTTATTTTGGCTAGATCTCGCGAGGAAGGAGTTCCATCGTACAATACGCAAACGGACGAGATTATTGACAATGAGACCGATTCGCAACAGCCGTGGGTTGAGATATCTGTAGCTTCATTTGTTCCGGGGACGAATAAATTCGGCTTCGTCCTTGGATCTCAAGCGTCGCCTCGACCGACTTCGATGGCACTTTGGCTGAATGAACATAAATTTGTGGACGAAGAATTGACTATTGGCCCTGTAGTCAACCAGAATATTCTTAATAGAATAGACGGAGCTGCGCAGGCAAGCCTCCTTCGGATGAAATTGAATCGCGATCAAATTGAAGCCGCACGCCAAAGTGGAGGACTGTTTTCGGCGGCACAGATAATAGGTGAAGAATTTGGTGATGTTGAGGTAGAGTTGCAAGTCAAAGTGTCAGGGCGGGTGACCAAATCTCATGATGATGAGAGGATTCAGATTCTTGATTCCGTTAGAGGGGTCGTCGGATCTGATGTGAAAGATGCAGTGGCCGAACTCATCAACTTCGATGAAAATGGCAAGTATGAACGAGATGAAATTAATCTTCTCGAAGATAGGCTTGCGAAAAATATGATGGTGCGCGTCACGGACGCACAAGGCAATCCGGTCAGAATACAATCCGCAGTGACTGCCATTTTTCGGGCGATCGATCACTTCGGGCAAGAGTTGCGCCACTAGCAGTTCTGTCGGTCCCCACCGCTAGACTTGCTTCGTCTCAAGGTCTACAGAGGCTGGAGGGGCTATGGCGGGTGCAGCTACTAGAAGCATGCGGCGGAGGATTCAGCGTCCTCGGTTGAGGGGTCTAGGCGACGCGTGGGCAAGTAAGACCTACCTGGATCTGCTTGCGGCTTTGCTGACTGTAGGAACTCACTCCGCGATAGCGCTAATCTGGCACCATGGCGATGTGCTTTCCTGGACCTCGACCGAAGGTCGGATCGCGACATATGCTGCAGGTGCGGGAGTTATGGCACTAATTGCCGGATTTACTGGGACGGCAATCGCGCAATATGGCAGCTCTTCTGGCAACGTTGTGAATATGCTGCGTCAGAGTTTTGGTCGCATCATTAGGAAAAACTGCCTAAACATAATGAGTTGGCTCCTTGGTGGCGCAATACTCTGCATCCTTGCTATGGCGATCGATACGAAACATGGAACCTTTGGCTCTCAATGGGTCTTTGAGTTTGCCCTTCTCATGGCGGTGTTGAAATTTTGCAGGCTCTGGTTCCTCTTCAAGTTGATCCTTGAAGCCACGGACGTTCAAAGTACCCAGCCACAGCGGCGCCCTGCGCCACCTCTTCGACCGCACCCGTAGAACGTGTTTATAGGTGGCTGTGGGAACCTATTGAGGTTCCAGGGCGGAGTCCCTATCTAACGGGCGGCAGGGAGGTCGTGGGCCTTGGCGGACTGGCGTATAGGCGTTCGCCCTCGTCCATGGCCAGAGGCCAGGGGAATTCGTCCTGGAAGGTCTCGCCGGTACCGGGGTCGTGGGGTGCGAACTCGCGAGGGCCCAGAAGTATACGAACGCCCTCGTCGCGGAGGGTGTTGATGCTGTTCTGGAAGGCGCGACGTGTGGCTAGGGCGCTGTTGATGAAGGGCAGGACGACTACGGGGATACCTAGTCCGGGGGCTTCGGCGAGGATGCCTAGGGCGTACGTGTCGCTGATGCCGTTGGCCCATTTGTTGATGGTGTTGTAGGTGGCGGGAGCCATGATAATTGCGTCTGCTTTGGGGGACCGGGGTTCGCCTGGTTTGCGGTGGTGGCTGCGGACGGGGCGGCCGGTTTGGGCTTCTAGGGTTTGGGCGTCGATGAAGTCCAAGGCTGATGGAGTGGCGATGATCTGGACGTCCCAGCCTCGTTGGTGGGCGAGGGTGACGAGTTTTCCGACGTCGCCGGCGGGGCCTGCTGCGCACACGATGATGTAGAGGACTTTGTGGCGGTCGGCCTCGTCGGTCATATGTGCACTCCGATCTCGGTGGTGAAGTCCCTGAGTTGCCGTTTGGTGCTGGGCCGGGCGGTGGCCATGAGGTCGCGCAGCATGCGGTGTACGGCGGGGCGGGCCGAGATCTCTTCGGGCGCTAGCTGGTGGGCGAAGCGCAGGACGTTGTACGCCTTGTCGTGTTTGCCCCATTGGGTGAGGGCGCGGGATGTGTCGATGAGAAGTGTTGCTTTGCGCTCGGTGAGGGGGATGCGGTCCAGGTCGATGCGGCGGGCTTCCTGGATGGCGGCTCCGGCGTCGCCGAGCTGGAGCGCGATGTTCACGCGGTGAAGCTGGACGTTGGTGGGGCCGAATGCGGTCCATTGGTGGTTGTAGTCGCCGCCGAGTTCGCGGCCTGCGGCCTGGGCCTCGTCCAGGAGGGTGGCGGCGGTGTGGCGGTCGGTGCGGTGTCCGGCGGCGACGGCTCCGCGTAGGAGGAGGGATCCGTAGACGGAGAGGAAGTCGGGGGTGCGCTCGTCGATGTCGTGGCCGATGCGTTCGGCGTAGGTGCTGGCGGTCTGGGTGGCTGCGCCGTGGTGGCCGTCGTTCATCAGGGCGTGAGTGATGATGCGGGCGCTTGATCCGATGATCGTGAGGTCTTGGCTGTTGCGGGCTGCCTGCATGCTGCGGTCGGCGGCGACCCATGCCAAGCCCTCTTCGTCCAGTTTGAGCAGGATGCTCGCGGCGACGTGGTGGGCCTCGGCCGAGAGGGCTTCGGCGTGGAGGCGGGTGTCTCCCTCGTAGGTGGTGCATGCGGTGCGCAGGTCGGCTAGGAGTTGGGGGAGGGACTTGATGACCGTGGAGTATCGGCAGTCCTGGTAGTTGCGTTTGGCGGCGGCTACGGCCTTGTCCAGGCGGGGCATGCTGAGGGGGGTGGGGCTCGGGTCGATGCTGATGCCGGGGTAGCCGGCCAGGGCGGCGGCGAATGCCTCGACGCCTTCCAGGGGTGCGCCGTCTGCGGGTAGGTCGGCGAGGATGGCGCTGAACAGACTTGCTCCGGCGATCTTGGTGAACGTCCTGCGGCGCACGGGGTCCCCTTCCTCGACGTCGGAATCTACGTCCAGGGAACCCAGGAAAGCGGCCGGAACCAAGCCCGTGGGCTCATCCCGAGGTGTGATGACCCTCGCGTTCACGGTGGTCGGCGGGGTCGTGAGGTTGCGGGGTGCCAGGCCGAGAGTCATGCGGGCGGTGTCGGGCATGCGGAGGCCGTCGGCGATGCGCTCGAAGACTTCGAGGGTGGTGACCTGGCGGCCGCCCTTCTTCATGGTCTCGCTGACCTTGCCCTGGGACATGCCGCATGCGATCGCGATTTGGGTCTGGCTGGCGCCGGTGTACTGGCGCAGGAGGTGGAAGACGGTTCTCATGTCTCGGGCGGTGAGGGCTTGGGTCATCTGCGGGCGTTGCCACAGTGAATCGGGGATGACGATCGGGTCTGACGCCCGTCCCGACATCGGGTCTCCCTCCGCGTGACTCGTCCTTGCTGAGCGTATATCCCGTGGCGGGATATCGCCTGGGAATGGGTGCCGGGAGGGGTTTGGCGGATCTTGGACGCATGACGCAGCAGCGAGAGACGGTCAAGGCGGCCTGCGGGCATTGCGGCGGTCGTGAGTGGAAGTTCGCTCACGCTCGGCGGGCGGTGCTGGTCGGTGTTCCGGTTGGTTCGGGGCCGGAGGTTGAGCGGGTGCCGTGTCGCTGGTGTGCGCCGTCGCGTGAGGTGCGTGCGGCGTAGTCCAAAAAGCTGCGGGGCCGGTTGGGTGTCGTGGCGGCTGTGGCGTGGTCGTGCCGGGGTGGTAGACGTGCGCGGCTGTGCTGGCGGGTGGTGGAGCTCCCGTGGGTCGCTGGTCCTGCCGGTCCCGCTCTCCTTCTCTTGGGAGTGGTGCCCTGTGGGTGTGTCGGTGAGGTCTCGGGCTGCTGGTGGCGCGTGGCGTCCGGCGGCGTTGGCCCTGGTGGCGGAGTTGGAGCGGCTCGGGCTGGTGGCCGAGGTGCGGGCCAGTGGTGTGGTGCGGGTGCGCAACCCGGCCGGTGAACCTGACCCGGATGACCCGCAGGGGCAGGCGTTCGCGCCGGGGCTGGGGCAGGAGGTGGTGTGCTGTCGGCGGGACGGGGTGCTCTGGTGGTGGTGGGTGTGGCCGGGGCCGACGCGTACGTCTTCGCCGGAGTTGGAGCCGTTGTGCCCGATCGCCGACATCGTCACGGCTGTGGCCCGGATCGCGCGGGTCGTCGCGGTGCCCTTCGACGGTTCGCCGGCCCCGTCCTCCGGCCCGTCGTCCGGTTCGTCGGGTGGGTGCGGGTGATGGGGGTGTCGTCGGTGTCGGCGTCGGAGGAGCAGAGTCGGCGGCCGATTGCGGCGCAGATTGAGCGGGAGTTCTCCGGGGTGGTGGCCTGGTACGGCAACGCCACGGGCGCCTGGTGGGCGATGGTCCGGGTTCACGGGGATGTGCGCCTGGTGGAGGCGCGGAGTCCGCGGGAGTTGCGGGAGGCGATCGTGAACGCGCGGGGGTGGTCGTGGCCGAGGTGAACGCCGATGGCGGTCACAGGGTCGGGCACTCGGGCATCGGGCCTGAGTGCCCGGTCTGGTGTCTGGGGGTGCGGACGGTCGGTGATCTGGTCGGTCTCCTGGTGGAGGCAGGCCGGTTGTCGGGCCTGTATCCGGCGGCGGACGTTGAGGGCGGGCATGAGCATGAGCGGGTGACGGCGGCCTGTCCGGTCGGGTGCCTGGGGTTGTCGGCGCATGTGGTGAACGCGCTCCGGCATGGGTTGGGTCGGTCGGTGCGAGTGGGGGACGTGCTGGGGCTGCTGGCCTCGGGGCGATTGGCCGAGGTGCGGGGGATGGGTGCGCGGCGGGTCGGCGAGGTTCTGACGGCGTTGGTGGCGGCCGGTTTCCCGGTACCGCCTGGCACGGAGTGAGGGGCTGCGGCTGGTGGTCGAACTCGCTCGTCCTGGGCATGGTGGTCGTGGTTGTTGAGGGCTGACGGGCGGGTGTTACACGGGCTACAGTGCCGTGAGGTGCACTTATGCGGTCAAGCGTCCTAGTAGTCAGGTGGTCGATATGTCGAGCTTGGAGTTCGAGCCTCCGAAGTATGCGCGGGTGGTGCTGGAGGTGCGTCGCCGGATCGAGAACGGCGACTACCCGCCCGGCTCCATGCTCCCGTCCGAATCGCAGCTGGTGCGTGAGTTCGCGGTGGGGCGTACGACGGTGGTGCGGGCGTTGCAGATGCTCCAGCAGGACGGATGGATCACCCGTGAGCACGGGCGCGGCTCGTATGTGAAGGGCCGTCCCGCCTCGGAGGTGCGGGCCAGTCGGCGGGGCCTGGCGCTGCTGGACCGTCCGGAGACGGTGCCGGGTGTGCGGCTGGTCGATGTCGGCCAGGTCGACGCGCCGGGGCCGGTGGCGGCGCTGCTCGGCCTCGACGGCGGTCGTGGGCGGGTGTTGGCGCGGCGGTCGCTGACGGTTCGGGATGGGATCGCCTCGGATCTGGTGACGTGCTGGTTCCCGCCTGAGCTGGTGTTCGGTACCGACCTGGATAAGGATGCGGCGTTGCCGGTCGGGTTGCGGGATCACCTGCGGACGGTCAAGGGCCTGCGGGTGGACCACATCTCCGAGCGGCTGACCGCGCGGCTTCCCGCCGGCGATGAGGCCGGGTTGCTGGAGATCAAGACCTCTGAGCCGGTGCTGTCGATGCTGGCGGGCGTGCATGACGCCTCGGACGTGGTGCGGTTCGTGGTGGAGGTCGTGATGCCGGGGTCGCTGCATGAGCTGGAGGACGTGTACAGCGTCCCGAACTGACTGACCCCTCGGCTGATGTGATGCACGTCACTCAATCCTGAGCTTGTTCGGTCGAGCGGGCGACGTACACTCATGTCACAAGCACTCGTCCGGACAAGCGGTCGGGTGAATGACAAGGGTGGTTCGTGATGGCGGTGCAGGGTCCGTTCAAGGTCGCGTTCGGGGACGTGTTCCCGTTCGGGGCGTTCGTCAAGGGCGGGGTGGAGGCGGTGCGGGACTTCGACCGGTCGACCCGTGAGAACTTCGTGCAGGCGCGGGACAAGGAGACCGGGGAACTGGTGTGGGCGGTGGAGGTGCTGGACGCCGACCCCGAGTCCAAGGGCACGTTCAAGGTCAAGCTCATGGCGCCGGTGCAGCCCCTCATGCCGGAGGCTCCGGCGGGGTTCCCGTTCGTGCCGGTGGAGTTCGACGGCCTGATGGTGACGCCCTACGTCAACTCCGGTACCGGGCGGCTGGCCTACTCGCTCAAGGCGTCGGCGGTGCGTCCGGCCAACTTCAAGGGCGGCGCGGGCCGCTCGGGCAAGGACGGCGGCGCGGCGGGCAAGGACGCGGCATGAACACCCTCGGCATGCTCGCCCTCGTCGTCCTCGCGGGTACTGGTGGGCTCGGGCTGCGGCTGCTCATGGACGTCGGGGAACGGCGCCGGTCGGTGCGCTGGGCTCACACTCTTGCGCGGTTCTGCGGCGACGCCGGGTGCGGGGTGTGTCGGTCGCGGTTGCTGTCGGCCGAGGTCCCGCGCGTTGTCCCTGGTTGATCTGGGTGGGGCGGCTGGAGCTGGTACCTCCGGCCGCCCCACTTCTCTCGCTCTCCCACAGCTCGAAAGAGAAGAGGTGTCCAGGTTATGGCCTGGGAGTTCCGCAAGCTCGGCCCCGGTGAGAACGTCGCCGTTGAAGCACAGCGTGACCCGTTCGCCGCCCCGAAGTGGGCGCCTCCGGTGTGGCACATGCCCGAGGGACTGGTGCTCATCGTCAACGCCGTCCGCGCCCTCGTCCGGACGGTCGTCTTCCTGGTCCGCAACATCGTCCCCGTGTCGGTCCTGTCCGGGCTGGGCTGGCTCGGCTACCGGTTCGGGTGGCTGGTCCCCGTGTTGGTCCTGGTCCTCGTCGCCGTGGGCCTGGGCGCGTGGGCGGGAATGGACCGTCCGTCCTTCGTCCGCTGGGTCGCTCGTCCCGCGCTCGCCCGGTGGCGGCTCGTGGCGGTCTATCGGCGGGACTGGCAGCCCGTCCTGGTCACGGCGGGTCTGACCAAGGTGCACAAGGGGCGGGAGTACCTGCCCTTCCTGGTTCGGGTCCGCTGCGGTCCGACGTCGGATCGGGTGCTCGTCCGCATGTTGAAGGGGCAGGCTCCGGACGCGTGGGAACGAGTTGCGGTCAACCTCGCGCACGGGTTCGGCGCCTCGCTGGTCCGTGTCCGGGACGGGGACCGTCCGGGCCGCATCTGGCTCGAATTCGTCCGCCGCGATGCCCTCGCCGTCCCGATACCGGCGCTGCCCGTCCCGGACGGCTCCGACGTCGACCTGTCCGGGGTGCTGATGGACGGTGCGAGGACGGGTCGCCGTGGCGGCTGCGGCTCCTCGGCACGCACGTCCTCATCGCGGGGGCGACGGGGGCCGGCAAGGGCTCGGTCATCTGGTCCACCATCCGCGCACTCCTCCCCTTGATGCTCGCCGGGCTGGTGGAGGTGTGGGCCGTCGACCCCAAACGCATGGAGCTGTCCTTCGGGCGGGCGCTGTTCGAACGGTACGGGCGGTACTCCTCCGACCCGTCCGGCGGCATGGTCAAGCTGCTGGAGACGGCGGCCGAGGACATGAACGCGCGCGCCGAACGCTTCGCCGGAGTGACCCGGTCGTTCACGCCGTCGCATGAGCACCCGTTCCGGGTCATCGTGGTGGATGAGCTGGCGTTCCTGACCGCCTACTGCCCTGAGCGGGATCTACGCAAGCGGGCCGAGTCGGCGCTTGCGGTGCTCACCAGTCAGGGGCGTTCGGTGGGGTATTGCGTGATCGGTGCGCAGCAGGACGCGCGCAAAGAGGTCAACAACCTGCGCAACCTGTTCCCCGACCGCATCGCCCTGCGCCTCGATGAAGACGAACAAGTCGACATGGTGCTCGGCGACGGTGCCCGCGACCGTGGCGCGCTGGCCGACCAGATCTCCTCCATCCCGCAGATCGGCGCGGGCGTCGGCTTCGTCCGGCTGGAAGCCTCACCCGATCCGGTGCGGGTCCGGGCGGCCTATGTCTCTGACTCCGACATCCGGGCGATGGTCGCGCTCGGCCTGCCTGACCTCGACATCGAGGGGGCTGCGTGACGACATCGGCTCCCGGCGTCACCCAACCCACCCTCGACGCTCCCGACGTCGCCCCGTCCCGTCCGACCGAACCGGTCCCGCCACCGGTCGTCAAGACGCTGGCTCCGCTGGCGCGCGGGGTGCTGGAAGCGGTCGCGGTCGAACACGGCGTCTGCATCCGCCCCGTCCCCATGCGGCGCGTCGAACTGAACACGGGCGCGGCCGAAATGGTCTACGTCCCGTGCGGTCACACCCTGGCCTCGGTCTGCCCGTCGTGCGCCGAACGCAAGCGCAAGCTTCGCGCGGTGCAGTGCCGTCAAGGCTGGCACCTGACCGAGGAACCCGTCATCACGCGCGCCGACCCGGACGCCGAGCAACGGGCGTGGATGGAACTGCGGGCACACGCGGCGGCGGCCCGTGACCGCGCCGGGCTGGAAGGTACAGCGGACGGGGAAGACTCCGAGTTCTGGGACGCGGTCATTCGCGACCTCGACAACGAGCTTGAACGGACCGGGGTCCGCGGTTCCCTTAAGACCGGTGACCAGACCAGGGGCCGGCGGACTCGGTCGACCCGGCGGCGGCAGGATGCGCCCGACCTTCCTCGTCGTCCGGTCGACTCCCGCACGGTCGGCAAGGTATTCCGAGGTACGGACAGCAAGACCTTCCGGCCCTCGCTGTTCCTAACCCTCACCCTGGACTCCTACGGGCGGGTTCGGGGTGACGGTACGCCGGTCGACCCCGAGTCCTACGACTACACGCGGGCGGCGCGGGACGCTCTGCACTTCTCCAAGCTGGTCGACCGGTTCGTGCAGAACCTGCGCCGGTTCGTCGGCTACGACGTCCAGTACTTCGCCGCCGTCGAACCGCAACGCCGGCTCGCGCCGCACCTGCACATGGCCATACGCGGCACGATCTCCCGCGCTGAGCTGCGGCAGGTGGTGGCGGCCACCTACCACCAAGTGTGGTGGCCCTCGACCGATCGCGTCGTCTTCGACGGCGAACACCTGCCGGTCTGGGATGACATCGCGGGCGAGGACGGTAACGGCGGCTACCTCGACCCGGCCACCGGGGTAGTCCTCCCCACCTGGGATGAGGCGTTGGATGCTCTCGGCGAGGACGAGGACGCCGAACCCCTGCACGTGGTGAAGTTCGGGCGGCAGATCGACGCACAGGGCGTCCTGGCCGACTCGGCCGACTCCCGGCGCTGCATCGGCTACCTGACCAAGTACCTGGTCAAGGGCGTCGCCGAATGCCACCAGGCTGAGACTGCGGCGCAGCGGGAACACGTCGACCGGATGGCCGAAGCCCTCCGATACGAGCCCTGCTCGCCGACGTGCGCGAACTGGCTGCGCTACGGCGTCCAGCCCAAGAACCCGCGCAAGGGCATGACGCCGGGCTACTGCAAGGGCAAAGCACACCGACGCGAACACCTCGGCTACGGCGGCCGCCGCGTCCTGGTCTCCCGAAAGTGGTCCGGCAAGACCCTCGCCGACCACAAAGCCGACCGCAAAGCCTGGGTCCTCGCCCGACTCGCCGAAGCTGGAATCCCCGTGAGCAACCCGGCCGACCCGAACGCCGTCCACGTCTGGGAACGCGCGGGGCCTGGCGACCCGGACGTCAAGCCAGCAGAGCAACGGCTCCTGCTGCTGATCAACGAACGCATCCAACGGCGCCGCCAGCTCGACGCCGCGACCCACAACCCCACCCCAGAACTTTCGGCAACTCCGGAGGCAGCGTGAGCGGCAAGCGGGACGAACTACTCACAGTCGACCAAGTTCTTGAAGCGCTCGGCGGGATCTCCCGGCGGACGTTCTACCGCTGGCGCGAGATCGGGCGGGCTCCGGCGTCCTTCAAGCTCCCTAACGGGGAGATCCGCATCTATCGCGGTGACCTCGACGCTTGGCTCTGGTCGCTGCGTGAGGAGACGGCGGCGTGAACACGTCCTACAAGGTCAAGTTCTGGGAGATTCGGCCGAACAAAGCGGGGCCGAGGTCGAGTAAGCCGGGCAAGGTCATCTCGTACACCGCGCGTTGGACGGTTGGCGGCCGTGAGAAGTCCCGGACCTTCGAACGATCGTCCCAAGCGAAGAGCTTCCTGTCCGACCTGCGGCAGGCTGCCAAGAACGGTGAGGCGTTCGATACGGACACGGGCCTTCCGCTATCCATGCTCAAGACGGCGACTGCGCGCACATGGTTGGAGTTCGCGCGGGCCTACGTCAATGCCCGTTGGCCACACGCGGCGGCAAAGTCGCGTGAGGGGCTCACCGACACCATGACGGCTGTGACGCTCGTGTTCCTCAAGGACATGCCCGGCCGCCCTGAGGCCTCCCTCCTCCGGGTGCTTCTTCGGCAATTCGTCTTCGTCCCGGACGATCGCCGTCCCGATATGTCCGCCGAACTCGGCGCGGCGCTTCGCTGGCTGGAGTCGGCGTCCATGCCGATTACCGACCTGGACGAACCGCGGTTGGCTCGGGCTGCGCTGGAAACCCTTGCGCTCCAACTCGACGGGCAACCGGCGGCCTCCTCGACCTTCCGGCGCAAGCGGGCGGTCTTCAAGCATGCGCTCGGCTACGCGGTCGAACTGGGGGACCTGGCGACGAATCCCCTCGACCGCGTGAAGTGGCGTCCGCCAAAGCAGAACGGCGCCGTTGATCGCCGAGTCGTCGTCAACCCGGCCCAAGCGCGGGAGCTGCTGACGGCGGTCTCCTACGTCGGCCGGTCGCGCGGTCCTCGGCTGCGGGCGATGTTCGCGTGCATGTACTTCGCCGGCCTGCGTCCGGCTGAGGCTGCGGGCCTGCGGCGGCAAGACTGCGAACTTCCGGCAACTGGCTGGGGCCTGATCACGCTCAAGAAGACCCGGCCGCAGTCGAACAAGCGCTACACCGACTCGGGGGAGACCTTCGACGATCGGGGCCTCAAGCATCGGGACGATGACCTCGTCCGGCCGGTCCCGATCCCGCCTGAACTGGTGGTGATTCTCCGGGAGCACCTCGACGCCTTCGGGACGGCCAAGGATGGGCGGTTGTTCGTCACCAGCGGCAGCCGGTCGTTCTCCGGCTCGGCTTACGCGCAAGTCTGGAAGCAGGCTCGCGCCCTGGCGCTGACTCCAGATCAGGTCGAGTCACCGTTGGCGGCTCGGCCGTATGACCTTCGCCATGCGGCGGTGTCGCTCTGGCTCAACGCTGGCGTCCATGCGCCTGAGGCGGCCGAACGCGCTGGCCACGGGGTCGACGTGATGTTGCGTGTTTACGCCAAGTGCATAGATGGGCAACGAGACGTCGCCAACCAGCGCATCGAGGACGCGTTGGCCACATGATCGGCAACTGCGGTGGAGAGGCTCCGGAGCGTTCCGGGGCCTCTCTTGTCTTGCGTGCTGACCTGGGCAAACGCAGCCAGAGTCATTCCGCGTATATTCCGGGAGCGGTGCCGTGCGGCTGCCTTCGGTGGCATCTGGCTGCATCCGGCCGAACCGGCGCGAGAGACGTCCTCGCAGGTCATGGCCTTGATCGGCTGGTCAAGATGGCGCGCCCGGCAGGATTCGAACCCGCGACCGTCGGATTAGAAGTCCGATGCTCTGTCCAGCTGAGCTACGGGCGCCCGGCGCCCGGCGGGACGCCGGGACCGGGACATAGTGTAAGGGTGCGGGTCCTCCAGCTCCACATCTATAACGGCGTTACCACGGGTGAGCGGGGCGTGGCGGTGCTCGGGGGATCTATCTTTGGGTGCTGTGGCAGTGGACTTTGAGGTGCCGCTCTCCGGTGGGGACGTGTCGGAGGGCGTGGTGCGGGTCGGGGAGACGGTGCGGAGGCCGCTCGGGGCGCAGAGTCCGGCCGTGCACGGGGTGCTGCGGCATCTGGAGGCGGTGGGGTTCGACGGGGCGCCGCGGGTGCTCGGTGTCGATGAGCGGGGGCGCGAGGTGCTCAGCTGGGTGCCGGGGGAGGTGCCGCATCGGCCGCTGGCGGCGTATGTCGTTTCGGAGGACGCGCTGCGGGGTGTCGGGCGGCTGCTGCGGAGCTACCACGACGCGGTGGCCTCCTATGGTGTGCCGGATGTCGGGTGGGAGGGGGACCTCTCCAATCTGGACGGGGAGCCCGAGATCGTCGGGCATTGCGATGTCACGCCGGAGAATGTGGTTTTTCGGGGTGGGGCGCCGGCGGCTCTGATCGATTTCGATCTGGCGCGGCCTACTACGCGGTTGTTCGATGTTGTTACCGCGTTGCGGCATTGGGGGCCCATCGAGGACCCTGCCGATCGGGACGCGTTGCTGTACGGGGCTGACGTCGGGCGGCGGATCAAGGTCTTCTGTGACGCCTACGGGTTGGCGCGGGAGTTGCGGCGGGACGTGCTGCCCGCGGCGCGGGTGAGGTTCGAGCGGTCGTATCGGGCCATGCGGGCCAGGGCGCAGCGTGGCGGGGGATGGGCGCGGATCTGGGACGGTGGCGCCGGGCCGCGTATCCGGCGCGCGCAGGATTGGCTGGAGGGGCACTGGGATGAACTCGATGCGCGGCTCTGCTGAGGGGCTTGTCGGCGGTGTCGTGCTGGACGCCTTGCTGGGGGATCCGAGGCGGTGGCATCCGGTTGCGGGTTTCGGGCGGGTCGCCTCGGTCGTCGAGGGTTCTCTTTATGCGGATTCCCGGTGGCGCGGGGTTGTCTTTACCGGGGTTCTGGTGGGGGGCGCGGGGGCCGTTGGTGTTGTGCTGGAGCGGGTAAGCCGGCGGTTCGGGGTGCATGGGCTCGCCACGGCGGGGGTTGCCTGGGCCGTGCTCGGCGGGACGTCGTTGGGGCGTGAAGGGCTCGTAATGGCTCGTGTTCTGGAGCAGGGCGATGTGGAGGCGGCCAGGGCACGGCTCTCTCATTTGTGTGCGCGTGATCCTGAGGGGATGGACGCGCCAGGGCTGAGCCGGGCGGTCGTGGAGTCGGTCGCCGAGAACACGTCGGACGCGTCGGTGGCTCCGTTGGTCTGGGGAGCGGTGGCGGGTATTCCGGGGCTGCTGATGTATCGGGCCATCAACACGCTGGACGCGATGGTCGGATACCGGAGTCCGAGGTATGAGCGGTTCGGGTGGGCGTCGGCGAGGTTGGACGATGTCGCCAATTGGGTGCCGGCCAGAGTGACCGCGGGATTGGTCGTGGGGTGCGGCGGGCCAAGGGCTTGGCGGGTGCTCAGGAGGGACGGCAAGAAGCATCCGAGTCCCAATGCCGGGAGGGTCGAGGCGGCGTTCGCGGGCGCGCTCGATGTGCGGCTCGGCGGTGTCAACGCCTATGGGGGACGGGTTGAACGGCGGCCCGAGATGGGGGACGGCAGGGTGCCCGAAGTCAGGGACATCAGAAAGGCCGTCCGGCTTTCCGCTGCGGTGACGTTCGCCGCGGCGGTGCTGATCGGGGTGCTGCGGTGAGCGGGCTGCTGGTGGCGGGGACGACGTCGGACGCCGGTAAGAGCGTCGTCACGGCCGGGTTGTGCCGGTGGCTGGCCAGGCAAGGCGTGAAGGTCGCGCCGTTCAAGGCCCAGAACATGTCGCTGAATTCGATGGTGACGAGTGATGGGGCGGAGATCGGGCGGGCGCAGTACATGCAGGCTCAGGCGGCGGGTGTGGAGCCGCGTGCGGTGATGAATCCGGTGCTGCTGAAGCCGGGGAGCGATCGGCGCAGCCAGGTGGTCGTTCTGGGGCGGCCTGTCGCGGAGGTCGACGCACTGGAGTACGGCCGCCACAAGGAGAGGCTCAAGGCCGTCGTGCTCGAAAGCCTTGAGGAGTTGAGAGCCGACTACGACGTCGTCGTCTGCGAGGGAGCGGGGAGCCCGGCGGAGATCAATCTGCGGGGCGGCGACATCGTGAACATGGGGCTGGCGCGGGCGGCGGACCTGCCGGCCGTGGTCGTCGGCGATATCGACCGCGGTGGTGTCTTCGCGTCCTTGTACGGGACGGTCGCGCTATTGGAAGAAGCAGATCAGGCGCTTATCGCTGGATTCGTCATCAACAAGTTCCGGGGCGCGTACGAACTGCTGAAGCCGGGGCTGGATCAGCTTGAGGCACTTACGGGCCGGCCGACGGTCGGTGTGCTGCCCTGGAAACTCGGCCTTTATCTCGACTCCGAGGACACCCTGGCGCTGGACGCGCCGCGACCCGACGCCAAGGGCCCGTTCGGAAGGGAGACGCTGCGGATCGCCGTCGTCCGGTTCCCGCGCATCTCGAATTTCACGGACCTGGACGCCCTGGCGTGCGAGCCGGGCGTCGTCGTCCGGTACGCGGCCAGCGTCGGCGATCTGGCGGAGGCCGATCTCGTCGTCCTGCCGGGCACCAGGGCCACGGTGAGCGATCTCGGATGGCTGCGCGACAGGGGAATGGCCGACGAGGTCCGGAAGCGGGCCGCGGAAGGGCGCCCCGTGCTCGGTATCTGCGGCGGCTACCAGATGCTCGCCGAGGAGATCGTGGACCATGTCGAGTCCCAGAGCGGAACGGCGCAGGGGCTCGGTCTTCTGCCTGCGCGGGTCGAATTCGGGGAAGAGAAGATCCTCGGGCGGCCTGACGGCAGGGCCTACGGCGAGGACGTCCACGCCTATGAGATCCATCATGGCGTCGTCACCGCACACGGAGAGCCGTTCCTGGACGGCTGCCGAAAGGGCGCCGTCTGGGGCACGACCTGGCACGGCGCCATGGAGAACGACGGATTCAGAAGGGCCTTCCTCGCGGACGTGGCCCGGCACGCCCAAAGGGATTTCACCCCCGCTCCCGATGTGTCGTTCCAGAAACTGAGAGAGGCCACACTGGACGCGCTCGGCGATCTCGTCGAGGAGCATATGGACACCGATGCCCTATGGCGGATCATCGAGAAGGGCGCCCCCGGCGGGCTCCCCGTCGTCCCTCCCGGTGGCGCCCCGGAACCGCCCGCCGCGACGGTAGGGTGATCCACTCAGGCCGCACCAGGCACCAGGAGGAACGTCCCGTGACCGACCCGCGGTCCAGTCTGATCGTCCCGCTGATGAAGGCGCGGGTCCCGGCGGAGGTCCAGCTGGAGTTCCCGCTGCCGGCGGACGAGGAGCCGATCCGCGACCCGTTCGCCGGCGACCTGTACGCCACCTACGCGCTGGAGATCGCCGACGAGGGCGTCCCGTCCGGCCGCCGCCACGAGCAGGTGGCGCGCCGGCACTGCGCCGAGCTGGACGTGGCGCCGGGCGAGCTGCGCCGCCGCGCGGTGATCAACCTGCGCGACCTGCGGCCCGAGCTGAGCCTCAGCTGGTACCCGGACGTCCGCGCCGTGACGGTGTCGCTCGGCGGCACCCCCGGGCGCGGCAGCCTGGAGTCGGGCCTGCTGCTGGACGAGGGGTTCCTGGAGAAGCTGGCGCAGGACGTCGACGGCGACCTCGTCGTGGCGGCGCCCGCGCGGGACGTGTTCGTGGCGTCCGGTACCGGTCATCCCGACGGCGTCGACAAGCTGCGCTGGGCGGTCGCGCAGGTGTGGGCCGAGGACCGCGACAACGCCGACCCGAGCTGGGACGTCCCGGCGGGGAGCCTGCTCACGCACAACCTGATGGTGCGCCGCGGCGGCGTGTGGGACGTCCTCACCGCGTGACGGTCACGACAACTGCCTGAACTCGGGCCACAGCTGCGTCCACGGGGCGCGCTGCCCGCGGCAGACCCAGACCGGTTTGCCCTGTTCCTGGTTGTCCAGGCCGACACCGTTGTCGATGCGCGCCACCGGGCGCACGTCCGACCAGAACCTCCGGAGCCCGGCGCCCTCGGCGACGGTGTCCGGGCCGACCACGATGGTGGGGCCGCCCGTGTCCGGCGGGCGCCCGAAGTACCAGTAGCCGTTGTGTCCGCTGTAGGCGCGGGGCAGGCCGAGGCCGGGCCCGTACTTGTCGAGTGCTCCGGCCTCGCCGTAGTTGCTGACGACGATCGTCGCCGTGGACCGCTCGTCCGGCGGCAGCGCGCGGTGGACGCCGGCGACCTGCGCGGCGAAGCGGGGCCAGCCGACCGTCTCGGCCGCGTCCGCGTTGATCACGGGCTGCGGCGTGTCGGCCAGCCACTTCACCGGGTAGACGGGCAGCGTCAGCAGCACGGTCGTGATCCCGGTGATCGCGTACACCGGGACGGACGTGAGCCAGCCGAAGCCGCGCGGCGCGCCGTTCCGCTCGACCTCGACGGCCCCGGCGGCCCAGAGTGCCGCCCACAGCCCGCTCAGGTAGTACGGCTTGCCGGCGGTGATCAGGAACAGGACGATCAGCAGCAGGTACGCGTGCCCGAGGAATCGGAACATGCGCAGGCCGTCCGAGCGGTACGTCCGCCACAGCCCGTAGATCCACAGCCAGGACGTGAAGACGCCGGTCAGGATGAGCTGGAACGGGATGAATCCGGGCCGCCCGGCGAAGTCCCCCTTGTCGGCGATCGCGCTCGCCATGTCGAGTTGCGGCCAGCCGTGCCGCGCCTGCCACACCAGCCCGGGGACGACCGCGAGGACGGCGACGAGCGCCCCGGCGGCGAGCATCGGACGCCGCAGGAACTCGCGCGGCCCCGACACCAGCAGTCCCACCACCAGCGCGACCAGCAGGAACGCCGCCAGGTACTTCACGTTCAGCGCGAGTGCGGCCACGGCGCCGACGGCGAGCAGCAGCCGCTGGTCGCGGGTCCGCACCCACCGGACGACCAGCCACACGATCGCCGTCGACAGCAGCAGGTCGAGCGTTGCCGTGTAGAAGGTGTGCCCGATCGCGGCGGCGAAGGGGCACACCGCGTAGGACGCGGCGGTCAGCAGCTGCGCGCGACGTCCACCGCCCATCTCGCGCGCCGTCAGCGCGGCGATGACCACACCGGCGGCGGCGAACAGCGCGGCCGGGACGCGCAGCACGACGAGCGAGTCGCCGAACACCGCCGTGACGGCTCGCGCGATCAGCGGCAGCAGCGGCGGCTGGTCGGGATATCCCCAGGCCAGATGCCGTCCGGCCACCCGGAAGTAGAGCTCGTCGCGGTGATAGCCGTAGCGGGCGCTGAGGGCCAGCAGCAGCACGCCCAGCGCGCCGGCCAGCAGCAGCACCGGCCGCCACGCCGGTACCGACGAATCGGAGGAGGTCTCGACAGGCCGCGATGCTTCGGACGCAGGGGCGGTCATGATCCAGACTTTGGCAGAGAATGTGGTCTAAGTCACGATCTCCACGTCGTCCGCCCCTGGACACCACCGGGGAGAAAATTGGTGGGATGTGTCGGACGTGCTGCGTAGTGTGCGGCCATGGTTTCGCTGCATCAACTGCTGGCCTTCTCGGTGATGGCGTTCGCGATCATCATCATCCCCGGGCCGTCCGTGTTGTTCGTCGTCGGGCGGGCGCTGGCGCACGGGCGCCGGACCGCGCTCGCCGGTGTCGTGGGCGGGGTCCTCGCGGCGCTCGTGCTGACGGCGGCCGTCGCGGTCGGCGTCGGGTCGCTCGTGGAGCGGTCGGTGGTCGTGTTCACCGCGCTGAAGATCGTCGGCGCCGTCTACATCGTCTACCTGGGGGTGCAGGCCATCCGGCACCGGCGCTCGCTGCAGGAGACGATCGGCGCGGACGGCGCGGACGAATCGTGCGGGACGGGCGGGACGGGCGGCCGGGCGCTCCTGCAGGGCTTCGTCGTCGGCGTCACGAACCCGAAGACGACGGTGTTCTTCGCGGCCGTCCTGCCGCAGTTCGTGGTCCGCGAGCAGGGCCACGTCGCCCTGCAGATGATGGTGTTCGGGCTGGTCTTCGCGGTCATCGCGCTGCTCAGCGACAGCGTGTGGGGCATCGCCGCCGGGACGGCCCGCGCGTGGTTCGCGAGTTCACCGCGCCGCCTCGCCGCGATCGGCGGCACCGGCGGCCTGATGATGATCGGCCTCGGCGTGGCCGTCGCCGCCACCGGCCGCAAGGACTGACCCCCGGACTCACACCGAGCAGAGCGAGAAGTTGTCGAACGTCGCGCGCTGCTCCGCCGACGGGTCACCGGCGCGGGCGACGATCAGTCCGCTCTTCCCGGGCTCCCCGAACTCGTCGGGGTGCTCGTGGTCGGTGCCGGTCGCCACGGCCTCGCCGTTCACCCACAGGCCGAGCCGCATGCCGGCGTCGTCGGGCACGCACGCGGCCTGGACGCGGTTGTCCCGGTCCTTGCGCAGGGTGGTGACGAACCCGGTGTGGAGGTCCTCCAGCTTGTCGGGTGCCATCCAGGCGATGCGGGCCTGCCCGCTGCCCCGGACCAGGAACGCGTACCCGGTGCCCCCGGCGCTGCGGCAGAACACCCCGGCCTCCGCGTCGGGGCCGCCGAGCCGGACCTTCACCTCCATGAGCTGCGCGTCCGGAACGCTCCGCACGGGTGCCGCCACGGTCGTGTGGCCCAGTGAGGGGACGAGCCGGATCCCGTAGCTCCGGTCCCGGTACGCCCCGTCGCCGGTCCGCGGCCAGCCCGAGTCCTCCTGGCCGAACTTGTCGTCGAAGATCTTGTCGTCGACGTCCGGCGGCTGCTCGCCGAGGACCGCGGCGGCCGTGGTGCCGCCGGAGCCGTCCGGCTCGCCGTCGCCGTCCGGCAGGTTCCGCAGCCCGAACAGGGCGGAGACGCCGACGACGGCGGCGACCGCGCCGATGAGCACCCCGTGGCCACGGTTCGGGCGCCGCCGGGGGGACGAGGACGGCATCGCGGCGGGGGACGGCACCGGGGGCGGCGGCGCGCCCGGCGGCAGCGTGGGCGGAACGGAGTCGACGGTGGTCCGCCGCTCCGGCGGAGGCAGCCGCAGCGTGGCGGGCGGCGCGCCCGCGGAGCCGCCCGCCGGTTCCGCGGCCGGTGCCTTCGCTGCCGCAAGGCCGGTCGGCGGGGTCTTGGGCGGCTCGTCCTCGCCGGTCAGCGCCTGGATCAGCTGCTTCACCGTCGGACGTCCCGCCGGGTCCTTGGCGAGCGACCGCGCCACCAGCTCCCGCACCGCCGGGTCGACGCCGTCCAGGTCGGGTTCGGCGGACATCACCCGGTTGATCGTCTCCGGAACGGTCCCGCCGCCGAACGGCGCGCGTCCCGTGCCCGCGTAGGCGACGACGCACCCCCAGGAGAACACGTCCGCCGCCGGGGTGATCTCCGCGCCGTTCATCAGCTCCGGCGCGATGTAGGCGGGCGTGCCGACGAACTGGCCGGTTCTGGTCGGCCCGTCGGTGGCGTCCAGCGCCCGCGCGATGCCGAAGTCGATCACGCGCGGCCCGGTCGGGGACAGCAGCACGTTGGACGGCTTGAGGTCGCGGTGCACGATCCCGGCGGCGTGGATGGCGCTCAGCGCGGTCGCGATGTTGACCGCGAGGGCCTCCAGGTCGCCGCCGCGCAGCGGCCCGCCCGCCTTGACGGCCTCGTCGAGCGAGGACCCGGCGACGTACTCGGTCACCACGTAGAGGGGGTCGCCGTCCAGCCGGGCGTCCAGCACCGAGGCCGTGCAGAACCGCCGGACCTGCCGCGCGGCCGTCACCTCGCGGCGGAACCGCTCGTGGAACGCCTCGTCGTCGGCCAGCTCCGCGTTGATGACCTTGACCGCGACCCGCCGGCCGGCGTCGTCGGCGCCGAGGAAGACGGTGCCCATGCCGCCGCGGCCGAGGCGCGCGGTCAACCGGTACGGGCCGAGCTGCCGCGGGTCACGGTCACGAAGGGGGGCCTGCATGGCGTCTCCCGGAGCGGAGGTGTCATCGGTTCAGTTTTCCGGACGCGCGGACGGGGTGGTCGGTCCCCCTCTGGACAGCGCGCCCGTACGCTTGGACGCCGGGAACGGCGGCCGGGTTCGGGCCGGGTTCGGGAGGAAACGTGGACGTTATGGACGACGTGCTCGGCCCAGAGTACGAGGCGATCGAGCTGCCGATGGGCCGGGACGCCGAGGGCGAGGTCGTGGCGACGCTCGTCCGCCGGCGCCGCCCCGACCCGTCCCGCCGGGCGGTCCTGTACCTGCACGGGTTCATCGACTACTTCTTCCAGAAGCACCTGGCCGACTTCTACGTGGACCTCGGCTTCGACTTCTACGCGCTCGACCTGCGCAAGTACGGGCGTTCGCTGCGGCCGCACCAGACACCGAACTACATCGAGAGCCTCTCGGACTACTTCCCGGAGATCGGCGAGGCCGTCCGGATCGTCCGGGACGTGGACGGCCACGACACGCTCCTGCTGAACGGCCACTCCACCGGCGGGCTGATCGCCGCCCTCTGGGCCGACCGGGTGAAGGGCCGGGGCCTGGTCGACGGCCTGTTCCTCAATAGCCCGTTCTTCGACCTCGCCGAGCCGCTGGTGATGCGCAAGGCCGGTGCCGGGCTGGCGCGGGCGCTGCGCTCGCGGTTCCCGAAGGCGAAGCTGCCGGCGGGCGTGTCCGACCGGTATCCGCGCAGCCTGCACCGCGAGCACGACGGCGAATGGGACTTCGACCTCGCCTGGAAGCCGCTCCTCGGGTTCCCGGTGCGGGCGGCGTGGCTCGCGGCCGTCCGGCGCGGGCAGCTCCGCCTGCACCGGGGCCTGGACGTCGACGTGCCGGTCCTCGTCATGGCGTCGACGCGCAGCGTCCGCCCGACCCGCAGGGTGCTGGACGTGACGGGCGCCGACGCCGTCCTGGACGTCGAGCACATGGCCCGGTACGCGCCCCGGATCGGGCGGCACGTCACGCTCGTCCGGATCGACGGGGGCCTGCACGACCTGGTGCTGTCCCCCGAACCGGTCCGGACGCGGGTGTTCGAGGAGCTCGCCCGCTGGACGAACGGCTACCTCCCGGCCGAACCCGGCGGCCCGGTCCGCGGCTAGCTCAAGATCTTCGACATGTCGAAGTCGTCGAAGCCGGCGACGATCTGCTCGGCCTTGTTCCCGCCCCGCTCGATCTGGAGGCCGACCCAGCCGTTGGGCAGCGGCTGGTCGGCGTCGGTCTTGTCGATGACCTCCGCGCCGTTCACCCAGAGCCGCAGCCGCACCTTCGGGCCGTCCTCCTCCTGGCCCTCGCAGGCGACCTGGACCTTGTTCGGCCCGTCGGCGTCGAACCCGGGGACGGAGTCGGGGACGGCGAGGTCCTTCGTGCCGAGGTCCCCGTTGATCTTGCGGAGCACCGCGCCCTTGCCGTCGTGGCGGACGAGGAACACGTACTGCTTCTTGGCGTCCTCGTCGCCCCGGCAGGCCAGCCCGAACGCGCTGTCGGCGGGGCCCTGCTCGACCGAGACCGTGACGGTCGCGAGCATCGGGTCGGGGAAGTCCTCGGCCTTGTCCTTCGGCACCCACCGCGTGACCGTCCCGGTGTTGCCGCTGGTCTGCATCCGGTACTTGCCGTCCGCGTACCCGTAGGTCTTGTCGTAGATGTCGCCCCAGCCGGAGTCGGGGCTGGAGAAGGCGTCGCTGAACGCGGTCGCCACGTCGTCGGGCGGGCCGTCCGAACGCAGGAGGGTGAACCCGAGGACCGCGAGCACCAGCACCGCGGCGACGGCCGCGCCGCCGACGGCCAGCGCCCGGCGGGGGAGGCCGCCGCCCGGACCGGAACCGGGACGCCCGTCGCGCCGGGTGACGTCGGCGCCGTGCATGCCGTTCGGCTGCTGGAAGGCGGTGGGCGCGGCGGACGCCTGCGTGCCCGCCGGGCCGGGCCCGCCGGCGGGCCCGTGCCAGCCCGCCTGGACGGTCTCGGCGAGCGTCGCCGGGTCCGTCGTCCCGTTGCCGACGAGCCGCCCGAGCACTTCCTGGACGGACGGCCGGCGCCGCGGGTCCTTGTCGAGCGCGGCGGCGACCACGTCCCGCAGGCCGGGGTCGAGCCCGTCCAGGTTCGGCTCCTCGTGCACGACCCGGTAGAAGATCTCGGGGACGGTGCTGCCCGCGAACGGCGCGGACCCCGTCCCGGCATAGGCGACGACGCAGCCCCACGAGAACACGTCGGACGCGGAGGACACCTGCTCGCCGCGCAGCAGCTCGGGCGGCAGGTAGTTCGGCGTCCCGACGAACTGGCCGGTGCGGGTCGGCCCGTCGGAGGCGTCCAGGGCCCGCGCGATGCCGAAGTCGATGACGCGGGGCCCGGTGGAGGACAGCAGCACGTTGGCGGGTTTGAGGTCGCGGTGCACGATCCCGGCGCCGTGGATGGCCGCGAGCGCGGTGGCGACGCCGACCGCGAGGCCCTCCAGGTCGGAGCCGGGCAGCGGGCCGCGCTCGGCGACGGCGCTCTCCAGGCTGGGGCCCTCGATGTACTCGGTGACGACGTACAGCGGGTCGTGGTCGAGCTCGGCGTCCATCACCGGGGCCGTGCAGAAGCGGCGGACCTGCCGCGCGGCGGTCACCTCGCGCCGGAACCGCTCCCGGAAGGCGCCCTCCCCGGCCAGCTCCCGGTTGATCACCTTCACCGCGACGCGCCGCCCGGCGGTGTCCTCGCCGAGGTAGACGGTGCCCATGCCGCCGCGGCCGAGCCGTCCGATCAGCCGGTAGGGGCCGAGTTCCGCGGGGTCCTCGGGGCGCAGGGCCTCGCCGTTCTCTCCTGCGTGCGTGGTCATCGTGATCGATCCTGAAGGGGATTCGGGGGAGTTGTTCTAGAACCTTAGTGGGCCCGCGGACCGCAGGCCGGAGGACGGGGGACAGAGGAGGGGGACGGGAGAGGCGTCAGCGGGTCCGGCGGGCGCGGGGGAGGGTGCGGAACGGCGGGAGCCTCTCGCCGGTGAGCCCGAACGCGTACGCCACGACGCGGCTCGACCAGCGCTGGCAGCCGACGACCAGCCCGTAGAGCGGGCGGGGATAGCGGCCGGTGAAGGGGATCACCAGCCAGCTGCCCATCATCACGACCACCAGCAGCGCGTACATGACCAGCATCACGGCCAGGTGCGGGATGACGAGCAGGCCCCTGAGCAGGGTGAACCAGCGCCTCGGCCCCCGCCACGCGGCCGGGAACGGCAGGTCGACCGTCACCGTCGGCGCCCCGTCCGGCTCCCGTACCGGGACGGGCTCGGCGGCGGGGCTCGGAGGCGGGACCTCCGCGTCCGGCACGGACGGCACGGACGGCGCGGCGGGCGCGGGCGCGGGCTCCGGTACCGGTTCCGGTTCCGGGGCCGGATCGGGGGCCGCGGCCCGGCCCCGCCACGACATCGAGATCGTCTCGGCGGCGCGCTCCGGGTCGGCCTTCTCCTGCCCGACGAGCCGGGTCAGGAGCTGCCGCGCCGTCGGACGCGCCGCGGGCTCCTTGCCGAGCGCGGCGGCGGCGATCTCGCGCAGCCGCGGGTCGAGGCCGGTGAGGTCGGGCTCCTCGTGGCCGATGCGGTGGAACGTCTCCGCGACCGTCGCCCCCTGGAACGGGGGACGGCCCGTCCCGGCGTAGGCGATGACGCAGCCCCACGCGAACACGTCCGACGCCTGCTCGACCGGGTCGCCGCGCAGCACCTCGGGGGCGATATAGGACGGTGTCCCGACGAACTGGCCGGTGCGGGTCGGCCCGTCGGGGGCGTCGAGCGCCCGCGCGATGCCGAAGTCGATGACGCGGGGCCCGGTGGAGGACAGCAGCACGTTGGCGGGTTTGAGGTCGCGGTGCACGATCCCGGCGCCGTGGATCGCGGCGAGCGCGGTGGCGACGCCGACGGCGAGGCCCTCCAGGTCGGAGCCGGGCAGCGGGCCCCGCTCGGCGACGGCCTTCTCCAGCGTCGGCCCGTCGATGTACTCGGTGACGATGTAGGGCGGGTCCTGGTCGAGCTCGGCGTCGATCACGGGCGCCGTGCAGAACCGGTGGACGCGCCGCGCGGCGGTCACCTCGCGGCGGAACCGCTCGAGGAACGCGGGCTCCCCGGCGAGGTCCCGGTTGACGACCTTCACCGCGACCCGCCGGCCGTCGGGCTCGGCGCCCAGGTAGACGGTGCCCATGCCGCCGCGGCCGAGCCGCCCGAGCAGGCGGTAGGGGCCGAGGACGCGGGGCTCGTCCTGCTCCAGCGGTCCGGCGGCGGTCGTCGTCATGGGGGGCGCTGCTCCTCGGAAAGATCGTCTTTCCGGCCCAGCCTAAGGGAGTCAGGGGAGCGGCAAGGGGCGGTCAGGGAATCAGCAGGAGCTTGCCGGTGCTGCGCCGCGCCTCCAGGTCGGCGTGCGCGGAGGCGGCCTCGGCGAGGTCGTACCGGTGCCCGACGTGCACCTTCACGGCACCCGACGCGACCCAGCCGTAGACGTCGGCGGCGCGCTCCAGCAGCTCCGCGCGCTCGGCCACGTAGTGGGCGAGCGTCGGCCTCGTCAGGTACACCGAGCCGGCCCTGTTGAGCCGCTGCGGGTCGAACGGCGGCACCGCGCCGCCCGCCGCCCCGTACAGCGCCAGGGTGCCGCGCCGCCGCAGGCTCGCCAGGCTCCCGTCGAACGTGGGCGCTCCGACACCGTCGTACACGGCGGCGACGCCCGCGCCGCCGGTCAGCTCCCTGACCCGGTCGGCGAAACCGTCGTACCCCATCGTGACGTCCGCGCCCGCGTCCCTGGCGAGCCGCTCCTTCTCCGGGGTGGAGGCCGTCGCGAGGACGCGGGCGCCGAGCGCCGTGGCCGCCTGGGTGAGCAGCAGGCCCATCCCGCCCGCCGCCGCGTGCACGAGGACGGTGTCGCCCTCCCGGATCGGATACGTCGACCGGGTCAGGTAGTGCGCGGTCATGCCCTGCAGCAGCGCCGCCGCCGCGTCCTCCAGCCCGACGCCGTCCGGGACGGGGACGATCACGTCCGCCGGGACGACGGCCTGCTCCGCGTAGGCGCCCTGGACGTTGGCCCAGGCCACATGGTCGCCGACGGAGACGTCGCGGACCTCGTCACCGACCGCCGCGACCGTCCCCGCCGCCTCCATGCCCGGCGTGTACGGGAGCTCCTGCGCGTACACGCCCTTGCGGTAGTACACGTCGATGAAGTTGACGCCGGACGCGGCGACGTCGACCAGCACGTCGCCGGGGCCGGGCTCCGGGCCGGGACGCTCCGCGGGCTCCAGGACCTCGGGCCCGCCGTTCCGGGTGATGACGATCGCGCGCATGTGCGGCCTTTCTGATCAGTGGTCGGCGATCTCCGAAACCCGCCGCCTCCGCCGGTTGTTCCATCGGTCCGCCGCCGGGGCGGTCATACCCAGTCGCGCATCGTCCGGCCGGCGAGCGTCACGGCCTCCTCGACCCGGGCCGCGACCGTCCCGGCGTCCCAGATCTCGCGGCGGGCGCACTCCTCGAACGCGACCTTGACCGTCGCCAGGTAGAACGCGACCAGTATCCGCGGGCGGAGGTCGTGCTCCAGGTCGACGTCCTCGCGCCGCGCGATCTCCGCGGCGAGCGACTCCGCCGACGCCGCGTACCGCGCCATCTGCGCGGCCATCAGCGACGGCGTCGACTCGATCACCTTCCGGACGCGGCGGAACCGGGCGCCCTCGGCGGGGTCGCTCTCGGCGATCGTCCGCAGCACCACCCGCAGCGACTCGAACAGCGCGGTGAACGGCCGCTCCCCGGGCGGCCGTCCCGCGAGCGCCTCCGCGAGCACCTGGTCGTGCTCGGTCAGGAAGCTCGTGACGACGTCCTCCTTGGTGGCGAAGTAGCGGAAGAACGTCCGCTGCGACACCTCCACCGCCGCCACGATCTCGTCGATCGTCGTGGCCTCGTAGCCCTTGGCGGTGAACAGGTCCAGGGCGGCGTCGATGAGCGCGAGCCGCGTCCGCTGCTTCTTGCGCTCGCGGAGCCCGGCCAGCGCGCGCTCCGGTGCCGGGACATGGCCTGACGGGTCGCCGGCGGGGACGGCGCTCATCGGCTCGCTCCTTCTATCTGGCTGCCGCGGGCGTGGCATGCCCGTCTCATAGAGGCTTGTATCACGGACGGACCCTCCGCATGCCGCGCGGGCTCCGCCCACCGGAAGCCGCCCACCGGACGCCGCCCGCCCGCGATTGGCGCAGCCGGACGGGGCGCGGCGCGCCGCTCTCCGCGAACCATCCCCGCGCGAGCGGGAAACAGCCGTCCCACTCTCCGGATTCCCGCTGCGCAGCCGCGGATTTCGGGTCATGCTGAGGGACGGTCACCATTCGTCGCAGGATGATCGCCCGAGGTCATCGGGGCGGCTCGGGCCGGGATGAGGCGGCTGAAGTGTCTGTAGTCGGTGCGCGGGAGATCGCCGAGGAGCGGCGGCGCCACCTCGCGGCGCTCGCGCGCGAGGTCGAGGCCCGGGGCCTCGCCTGGCGGTTCGCCGGCCCCGGGGAGTCGCTGCTGGCCGTCTACGGCCCGCGGACCGGGCGCCGGCTGATGGTCGTCGCGACCCCCGTGGCCGACGGCTGGTCCTACCTGTGGCCGGACGGCGGCATGGCCGACGTGACCGACGTCGGCGCGGCGGCCGACCAGCTCACCCGCCTCCTGGCCTGAATCCGGCCTGATCTCGCCCCGGCCCCGCCTTGCCCCCGGGGCGGCCCCTTCCCTAGACTCCAACGCGAACGTATGTTCGAACGTCCGCATGTCCTTCCCCCGTGCGGTGAGCGCGAGGGGGAGGCAGATGACACGCGTGTTCGGCGATCCGGTGGACGTCTGGGTGAGCGACGGCCGTCCGGTCCGGTTCGTCTGGCGTGGCCGGCTCTACGCCGTGCGGCGGGTGCTGGAGCACTGGGTCACGACCCGTGACTGGTGGCGGGAGCAGCAGCCCGCCGGCGAGGCCACCGGGGAGCGGGAGTTCTGGCGGGTCGAGGCCACCCCGGACAGGGAGATCGGCGTCTACGAGCTGCGTTATGACGCGGCCGCCGACAGCTGGCTGCTCTCCCGGGTATGGGATTGACGTGCACCTTCATGTCGCTTCGGGCTATTCGCTCCGCTACGGCGTCGCCTCGCCGGCGGCGCTGGCCGAGCGCGCGGCGGGCCTCGGGATGGAGACGCTCGCGCTGACCGACCGGGACGGGCTGTACGGGGCCGTCCGGCACGTCCGGTCCTGTACGGACGCGGGCCTCGGCGCCGTGGTCGGCGCCGATCTGCGCGTCGTCTCCACGGGCGAGGAGCGGATCGTGGTGCTCGCCGAGGGGCGGGCCGGGTGGCGGTCGCTGTGCCGGCTGGTGTCGGCGGCGCACGCGGCGGGCGGGCGCGGGAACCCCGTGGTCACGCGGGAGATGGTCGGCGCGCACGCCGAGGGGCTCATCGTGCTGCTCGGCCCGGCGTCCGATGTGGGGCGGGCCGTCGCCGGGCGCCGCCCGGACGCCGCGGCGGCGCGGCTGGACGCCTGGCGCGCGGCCGCCGAGACCGCCGTCGAGATCGTGAACCACTACGGCCGGGGCGACGGGCCGCGCGCCGCGCGGATGCTGGCGCTCGCCCGCGCCGCCGGGGTGCCCGCCGTGCTCGGCAACGCCGTCCGGTACCTGGAGCCGGCCGACCACCCGGTGGCGCAGGTGCTGGACGTGACGCGCAAGCTCGTCCCGCTGGACCGGCGGCACCTGGACGACCACACCGGGCACGCCTACCTCAAGCCGGTCCCGGAGATGCGCCGCGCCGCCGAGCTGGCCTGCGGCGCCGAGGAGGCCGGGGCGCTGCTCGCGGCGACCCGGCGGCTCTCCGAGCGGTGCGTGCTGGATCCCGGCCGCGACCTCGGGATGGACGACGTCCACCTGCCGGCCGTGGGCGGCGACCCGTACGCCCGGCTCGTCGCCCGGTGCGCGGACGGGATGGCCCGGCGCGGGCTCGCGGGGTCGGCCGAGGCGGCCGGCCGGCTGGACGCGGAACTCGGCGTCATCGCCCGGAAGGGGCTCGCGCCGTACTTCCTCACGGTCGCCGACGCCGCCGCGCTGATCCGGGAGCGCGGCATCCGCTGCGCGATCCGCGGGTCCGGCGCGGGCAGCCTGGTCAACTACCTGCTCGGCATCGGCGACCTCGACCCGCTGCGGCACGGACTGCTGATGGAGCGGTTCCTCGCCGACAGCCGCGAGGGCCTGCCCGACATCGACCTGGACGTGGAGTCGGCGCGCCGGCTGGAGGCGTACCGTGCCCTGTTCGACCGGTTCGGCGCCGAGAGCACGGCGTGCGTGTCGATGATGGAGACCTACCGGGCGCGCAGCGCGCTCCGCGACGTCGGCAACGCCGTCGGGCTCCCGCCCGCGGAGATCGACGCGATCGCTAAGGCGTTCCCGCGGATCCGGGCGAACCAGATCCGCGCGGCCCTGGACGACCTGCCCGAGCTGCGGCAGAGCAACCTGGCCGCGGGCCGCCTGGAGGTGCTGTTCCGGATCGCCGAGCGCCTGGACGGCCTGCCCCGCCACATCGCCATGCACCCGTGCGGCGTCCTGCTGTCGAACCCGACGCTGCGGGACCGGACGCCGATCGAGCAGGCCGCGGTCGGGTTCCCGATGAGCCAGTTCGACAAGGACGACGTCGAGGCGATGGGCCTGCTCAAGCTCGACGTCATCGGCGTGCGGATGCAGTCGGCGATGGCGCACGCGGTGGCGGAGGTCGCGCGGGTGTCGGGGGAGGAGATCGCGCTGGAGGACGTCCCGCGCGACGACCCCGCGACGTTCGCGCTGATCCGCACGTCCCGGACGCTCGGCTGCTTCCAGATCGAGTCGCCCGGCCAGCGCGACCTGATCGGCCGGCTCCAGCCCCGCGACCTCGACGACCTGGTCATCGACATCTCGCTGTTCCGGCCCGGCCCGGTCAACTCCGACATGGTGTCGCCGTTCCTGGAGGCGCGGGCCGGGACCCGCGCGCCCGCCTACCCGCATCCCGACCTCGAACCGGCGCTGCGGGAGAGCCTCGGCGTGGTCGTGTTCCACGAGCAGGTGCTCCGCGTCGTCGACGCGATGACCGGCTGCGGCCTGTCGCAGGCCGAGGCGGCGCGGCGGAGCCTCGGCCACGAGCGGGGGCAGGAGGCGGTCGGCGCCTGGTTCCGGGAGCGGGCGCTGGCGCGCGGCTACGACGGGCCGACCGTCGACCGCGTCTGGCGGACGCTGACCGCGTTCGGCGCGTTCGGCTTCTGCAAGGCCCACGCGGCGTCGTTCGCGCTGCCCACCTACCAGTCGGCCTGGCTGAAACGGCACCATCCCGCCGCCTTCTACGCGGGCGTCCTCACCCATGATCCCGGCATGTATCCCAAGCGGGTCATCCTGGACGACGCACGGCATTTCGGCGTCCCGATCCTGCCGCTGGACGTCAACCGGTCGGCCGCCGGCTGGCACGCCGAACCCGTCTCCGCGGGCGGGACGACCGGGATCCGGGTCGCGCTGAACGAGGTCAAGGGCATCTCCGAGGCCGAGGTCGGCGCGATCGTGGACGCGCAGCCGTACGGGTCGCTGGCCGACTTCTGGCGGCGCGCCCGGGTGTCCCGGCCGACCGCCGAGCGGCTCGTGCTGACCGGGGCGTTCGACGGCGTCCACGCCCGGGTCCCGCGCCGCGACCTGCTCTGCCGCGTCGGCGCCCTGGACCGCGCCACCGCCCGGACCGCCCCGGTGCGGGGGCAGCTCGCCCTCGCCGACGAGGCGGGCCTGGAGGTCGACTTCGCCGACGCGATCCCGGCGGGGGAGCTGCCGCCGATGACGCCGTCGGAGATCGTCGAGGCGGAGCTGGACATCCTCGGCATGGACGTGAGCCGGCACGTCCTGACCTTCTACGACGGGCTGCTCGCCGGGCTCGGCGTCGTCCGCGCCGCCGACCTGCCGGGACGTCCCGCCGGGAGCGAGGTCCTGGTCGCCGGGGTCAAGGTCGCCACGCAGACCCCGGCGGTCCGGTCCGGGCAGCGCGTCATCTTCGCCACGCTGGACGACGCGACCGGCCCGGTCGACCTCACGTTCTTCGAGTCGGTGCAGGACCGGTGCGCCGCCACCGTGTTCGGCTCCTGGCTGCTCGTCGCCCGCGGCCGCGTCCGCCATGCCGGGGACCGCGCCGTCTCGATCACCGCGAGCGCCTGCTGGGACCTGAACGTCCTGCACGAGGAGTGGCGGCAGGGCGGACCGGACGCCGTCCGCGCCGCCATGTCGGGCACAGCCTCGCACGGCCGCCCCGTGGGCCGCCGCGTCGTCCACCCGACCGGCTTCGCGATGTCCCCGTACTCCGACATCGAGCACGCCGGCCCGGCGATCCGGCGTCCGCCGAGGTCGGCCCTCTGGCACACCAGCCCGGGAAGCTCCGGTTAGCCGTCGCGCACGAGCTGGAGGCGGGTGATCTGGAAGACGGTGGCCATGCAGAGGGAGGCGGCGAGGGCCTGGAACGCGGCGGCGGCGACGCCGACGTGGACGTCGAAGCGCGCCTCGGCGAGGGTGTCGACGCTGCCGTGCGTGAACGCGCGGCCGAGCAGCAGGCCGAGCAGGGCGGACACCCACCAGGCCGCCACGACGAACCCGGCGGCCTGGCGCTCGGCCGTCCGGTACCGGCCACTGTTCACCCACACCTCGTAGACCACCCGGGGCGGCACCCACAGGTTGACGACGGGCAGGACCCAGCCGAGCAGCACCCAGGCGCGGTGGTGCCGGTGCGGTCCGGGCGACTGCCGGAACGCCCGCCACAGCCAGACCAGGTAGAGCAGCCCGGTGACCACGGCCATGATCACGCCGATCGTGAACACGTCCGCGTAGGGGGCGAGGGCCCGGCCGGTGGCGACCGCGTCGTAGCTGTCGTGCGTCGCCCCCCGCAGCGGATGCGCGAGCCTGAGCAGGCTGATCCCCGCGCCGAGCGCGACGAACGCGTTGAAGCCGAGCAGCATGAACACGGCCACGCCGACCGCGCGGAAGTCGCGGCGCCGCGCCCACGCACCGCATGCCGGGCACCGGTCGACCTCGGTCGGGATGATGTCGCCGCACAGCGCGCACGGCATGATCCACCTCCCTTGGCCTTTGCGGATGGTTGCTTTGGATACTACGTACGTTTGACTTGCGCGACCCCACGCAGGTTCGCGGCCCTTACCGGATCGTCATACGCGGAACACGAACGCGGCGGCCGCCCAGGCCAGCGCGGCGGTGACGGCGGCCCACGCGGCGAGGCGGCCGAGGCCGCCGGTCTCCAGCAGCCGCTCGGGGCGCAGACCGGTCACGGCGAGCAGCGCCCACCATTCGGCGGCGAGCGCGATCGTCGCGTACAGCGACCCGAACCCGATCAGCGAGAAGAGCAGGACGACGCCGGCGGGGGTCGCGACGTGCGCGAACAGCGCCGGCCCCCGGGCCGGGCCGGGCAGGCCGCGGCGCAGCGCCGCGAGGACGGCGCCCCAGCCGGCGGCGCACAGCGCCCAGACGACGAGGACGGCGACGGGCAGCCCGTTCAGTGACTCCGGTGCCAGTGCCGTGATCCTTCCCCGCGTGCCGGTCCTCTTCGCGCCGTCCGCTCCCGGTCAGGTCATGAGGCCCGACTCCCACGCCCAGGCGGCCGTCTCCACCCGGTTCCGCGTGGCCAGTTTGCGGTGGACGCTCCCGAGATGCGTCTTCACCGTGGACAGCGACACGAACAGCTCCCCGGCGATCTCCTCGTTCGTCCGGCCGCGCGCGACGAGCCGGACGACGTCCAGCTCCCGGTCGGTGAGCGGCTCGTGCGGCGCGGCGACCGGCGGGCGGGGCCGCGCCAGCCGCTCCAGCAGCCGGACGGTGATGGACGGCGACACCAGCGACCCGCCGTTCGCGGCCGCGCGGACCGCCTCCACCAGCAGCGCGGGCCCGCTGTCCTTCAGCAGGAACCCGACCGCGCCGCCGCGCAGCGCCCCGTAGACGTACTCGTCCATGTCGAACGTGGTGACGATCACGACGCGGAGCGGGCCGGGGACGCTGGGGCCGGCCAGCGCGCGGGTCGCCTCCAGGCCGTCCATCTTCGGCATCCGGATGTCGAACAGGCACACGTCGGGACGCAGCCGGCGGGCCAGCGCGACGGCCTCGGCGCCGTCGGCGGCCTCCCCGACCACCTCCATGTCGGGCTGCGAGTCGACGATCATCCGGAACCCGGTCCGGACCATCTCCTGATCGTCGGCGACGAGTACGCGGATGGCCACGGGTCCGATTCTGTCAGCAATGCCCCGGTCACCGCTCCTCGCACGGCAGCAGCGCGACGACCTCCCAGCCGCCCTCCGGGTGCGGGCCCGCGCGCAGCCGCCCGCCGAGCGCGCCGACCCGCTCGGCCAGCCCGGTCAGCCCGAACCCGCCGGACGGCAGCATCCGGCCGCGGCCCCGCCCGTCGTCGCGCACCGACACTTCGACGCCGCCGCCGGCCCGGTCGAGGGTGACCCGCACGGCCTCGGCGTCGGCGGCGTGCTTGCGGACGTTGGTCAGCGCCTCCTGCACGACGCGGTGCGCCGACGCCGCCACCTCGGGCGGCAGCGCGCCGAGGCCGGGCGCGAGCACCAGCGTCGCCGGCGGGTGGGTGAACCCGGCGACGAGCTCCTGGAGCTGCGCGAGGTCGCCGACGGGGCGGGTGGCGGAGCCGCCGTCCGCGAGGGCCTCCCCGTCCGGCGCGTTGACGTGCTGCGCGTCCCGCAGCAGGCCGACCATGCGGCGCATCGAGGTCAGCGCCTCCGTGCCGGCCTTCTCGATGCCGCCGAACATGCGGTCCAGGTCCGCGGGCTGCTGGCCCGCCCCCGCCTGCGCCGCGAACCGCGCCGCCTGCGCCTGGACGACGATGCCCGTCACATGGTGGGCGACGAAGTCGTGCAGGTCGCGGGCGAGCTCCAGCCGCTCGTCCCGCCGCGCCGCCGCCAGCGTCCGGGACCGCCGCGCGTCCAGCGCCCGCAGGTACAGGCCGACGCCGAGGGCGATCGCCACGGTGATGCCGAGCGGCGCGGTGAACAGGGCGGCGGCGAGCGCCGACCAGCGCAGCGGCGTCGCGAGGACCGCCGCGCCGAGCAGCAGCGCCAGCGGGACGAGCTGCTCGCGGCGCGCCTTCCACACGACCCGCGCGATCACGATCAGCAGCCCGCCGATCTCCGCGAACACGCTCGGGGTGCCGAACTGCGGCCGGACCGCCGTCCCGAGGTACAGGGTCGTGAACGCCGACAGCGCCCCGGCCCCGGCGGCCCACGGGACGAGCCGCCCGGAGATCGCCGCGATGTTGGCGGCGCCCGCGACGACCACCATCCACAGGGCGGGCGCGTCGCGGAGGGCGTAGGCCAGGCACAGCAGCAGGAACAGCCCGGCGAACCCCGCGTAGGCGATGCGCACCACGCAGCCGCCCACCGAGTGGATGCGGTCCAGCCCTGCCCCGACGTCGTTCACGGTCATGCAGGGTACGTCCCGCCGCGAGCCGCGCGGATCGACCGTTCGGCCGACCCCGCCCCGGCCGGTCGAATATAGGTTCGAAAATGTCAGACCCGCCCCGTAGCGTTGACCACGTGATTTGGACGACACCTGGGAACAGGCGTCGAACCGAGTGGCTTGTAGTGACGTACTTAGGGGTATGTGACCAGCGGTGGTACCCGCACAGGAGCGGCCCACCGGGGTTCAAGGAAGGGGTGTTGGCATGAGCGCAGCGACCGGCACGTTCCATCTCTCCCACCCGCGGCTTGACGGGCCCGCCGAGCGGACCGTCGTCGAGCCGTGGCTCACCGAGCTTTCGCACGCGTCGCTGAACGCCTACGCCGAGCCCGCGCCCGCGCTGGCCCCGGTCGAGGCCCTGCCCGTGCGGCAGCGGCCCGTGCCCGCCCGCCGCGTCGCCGTGGCGGCCTGACGCGCCGACGAGAAGGGGATCGAGGGCGACCTCGATCCCCTTTTCTCATGCCCGGATGTCTCACACTCTGATACGTGCTTCTCAAACTATGAGAAGCCGGCGTAGTGTTCGGGCACCGGAACAGAGAGGTGATCCCGATGCCGGCCTACACCCACGGCCACCACAAGACCGTCCTGAGCTCGCACCAGTGGCGGACGGTCGAGAACTCCGCCGCCTACCTGATCGAGCACCTGCGCCCGGGGCTGTCCGTCCTGGACGTGGGCTGCGGCCCCGGCACCATCACCGCCGGCCTGGCCGAACGCGTCGCCCCGGGCCGCGTCGTCGCCGCCGACTCCGCCGAGACCGTCCTGGACGAGGCCCGCAGGAGCACCGCCGCCGCGTCCAACGTCGAGTTCGCGGTCGCCGACGTCCACGCACTGGACTTCCCCGACGGCACCTTCGACGTCGTCCACGCCCACCAGGTCCTGCAGCACGTCACCGACCCCGTCCAGGCCCTGCGCGAGATGCGCCGCGTCACGAGGCCGGGCGGGATCGTCGCCGCCCGCGACGCCGACTTCGGCACCATGATCTGGTACCCGGAACCGCCCGCCATGGACGCCTGGCTGCCCGTCTACTACAAGGTCGCCCGCGGCAACGGCGGCGAGCCCGACGCCGGCCGCCGCCTGGTCTCCTGGGCCCGCGCCGCCGGCTTCACCGACGTCACCGCGACCGCCTCCGCCTGGTGCTACGCCACCCCCGAGGAACGCGAATGGTGGAGCGAGTCCTGGGGCGGCCGCCTGATCAACTCGGCGGTCGCCGACCACGCCGTCGCCGGCGGCCACGCGACCCGCGAAGAACTCCAGCGCATCTACGAGGGCTGGAAAGAATGGGCCGCCGCCGACGACGGCTGGTACTCGGTCACCCACGGCGAGATCATCTGCCGCCTCTGACCCTCACATCGGGTCAGAAGGGGTCGGTGAGGTCGCCTAGTTTGTCGGTCAGTTCGAGGTTGTGGGAGTAGTCGACGGGGACGGTGATGACGGAGACCGCGTCCTCGGCCAGGGCCTTGCGGAGGGTGGGGAGCAGGTCGCCGGCGGATTCCACGCGGTGGCCGATGGCGCCGAAGCTCTCCGCGTACTTCACGAAGTCGGGGTTGCCGAACTTGATGTGGGAGCTGGTGCCGAGGTCGAGGTCCATCTTCCACTCGATCAGGCCGTAGGCGGAGTCGTCCCAGATCAGGACGGTGATCGGGATGTTCTCGCGGACGGCGGTCTCCAGTTCCTGGGAGTTCATCAGGAACGCGCCGTCGCCCGTCGCGGCCAGGACGTTCCGGTCCGGGAGCGCGAGCTTCGCGGCGATCGCGCCCGGGACGGAGAAGCCCATCGAGGACAGGCCGTTGGAGACGATCAGGGTGTTCGGCTCGTAGGTCGGGTACATGCGGGCCATCCACATCTTCACCGCGCCGGTGTCGGCGAGGACGATGTCGCCGCGTCCCATGGCGGCGCGGACGTCGGCGACGATGCGGCGCGGCGAGAGCGGAAAGCCGTCCTCGGCAGCCCCCTCGGCGAGCTCCTCGCGGAGCGTCTCGCGGATCTTGCGCCCGGTCGCGTTGACGTCGAAGCGGCGGTGGACGGAGTCGGCGAGGGCGTGCAGCGAGCGGGAGATGTCGCCCTGGACGCCGACCGCGACCGGGTAGTGCTCGTCGACCTCGGCGGGGAACTGGTGGATGTGGATGATCTTCTTGTCCGCCGCCGGGTTGATCTTGACCGGGTCGAACTCCTGGAGCTCGTAGCCGACGGCGATCAGGACGTCCGCCTCGTCGAAGCCGAAGTTCACGTGGTCGTGCCGCATGAAGCCGACGGCGCCGAGCGCGTTGGGGTGGTCGTCGGGGAAGACGCCCTTGCCGTTGAAGGTGGTCGCGACCGGCAGGCCGAGGCGCTCGGCGAAGTGGACCAGCGCGTCGCCCGCGCCCGCCCGGGTCGCGCCGTGCCCGGCGAGGACGATCGGCCGCCGGGCGAGGGCGAGCACGTCGGCGGCGCGGGCGACCTGGGACGGCGACGGCTCCTGCGTCCGGACGACGTTCAGCGGGAGGGGCGCCAGGTCGGCGGCGACCTTCGCGGACTCCACGTCCTCCGGAATGGCCAGGTAGACCGCGCCGGGACGTTCGGTCTGCGCGGTCTTGAACGCCTTGCGCACCATCTCGGGCAGCGCCTCGGCGCGCGGCGCCAGCTCCGACCACTTGGTGATCGGCCGGAACAGCGACACGAGGTCGATGATCTGGTGCGACTCCTTGTAGATGCGGTCCAGGCCGACCTGCGCGGAGATCGCGACGACGGGCGTGCTGTTGGTGGTGGCGTCGGCGACGCCGAGCTGCAGGTTGATCGCGCCGGGGCCGAGCGTCGCGGACGCCACCCCCGCGCGGCCGGTGAGGCGGCCGTAGATCTCGGCCATGAAGGCCGCGCCCTGCTCGTGCCGGACGAGGACGTAGCGGATCGACGAGTCGTTCAGGGCGTGGACGAAATGGATGTTCTCCTCGCCCGGGATGCCGAAGACGTATTCGACGCCCTCCGCCTCAAGGGTCCTGACGAGCAGGCGGGCGGCGTCTTGCTGCGCGGACATCTGTCCCATCTCCAGTTCGCGTCTCGCTGGTTGCCCCTGGTACAGCACGGCGAGCGGAGCGCCCATTCCACGACGCGATGTGGAGTTGATCTCAGCGGGACGGCTCTCGGCCGGGTTCCCGGGAACGTGCCGCGCCGGCGGGCCGCCGCACCGGCCGGTGCGGCGGCGGTGCGGCGGCGGTGCGGTTCAGGAGGCGGCCATGTCCTTGATGGCGCGCAGGGTCGGCTCGTCCTTCACGCCGGCGATCAGCAGGGTGGTGACGGGGCTGTCGCGCCAGAGCTGGAGGCGCTCCTTGATCCGGCCGAGCGGGCCGAGCAGCGAGATCGCGTCGGCCAGCTCCGCCGGGACGGCCTTGACCGCCTCGTCGCGGCGGCCGGCCAGGAACAGCTCCTGGACGCGTTCGGCCTGCTCCGCGAAGCCGAGCCGGCCGATCAGGTCGAGGTGGAAGTTGCGGTCCTTGGCGCCCATCCCGCCGATGTAGAACGCGAGCGGGATCTTGGCGAACTCCACGGCGGACGCCAGGTCGTCGGTGACGATCGTGGTGACGGTCGCGGCGATCTCGAAGCCGTCCGGGCGGTTCGCGAGCGAGGCGCCGAACACCGCGTCGATCTGCTCCGGGTCGACGAACAGCGGCAGCCAGCCCTGCGCGACCTCGGTGGACAGCGCGACGTTCTTCGGGCCCTCGGCGCCCAGGTAGACGGGGATCTCCGGGCGGACGGGGTGGACGATCGACTTCAGCGGCTTGCCGAGCCCGGCGCCGCCGGGGTAGGGCAGCGGGTAGTGCGGGCCTCCGCTGGTCACCGGGCCCTCGCGGCGCCAGACCTGCCGGACGATGTCGAGGTACTCGCGGGTGCGGGCGAGCGGCTTGGGGAACGGCTGCCCGTACCAGCCCTCGACGACCTGCGGCCCGGACGCGCCGAGGCCGAGGATCATCCGGCCGCCGGACAGCGCGTCCAGCGTGAGGGCGTGCATCGCGGTGGCCGCCGGGGTCCGCGCCGACAGCTGGACGACGGCGGTGCCGAGCTTGATCCGGGACGTGCGGGCGGCGTACCAGGCCAGTGGGGTGAACGCGTCCGAGCCGTACGCCTCGGCGGTGAACACCGAGTCGTAGCCGCAGCGCTCGGCGGCCAGCACCGTCTCGGTCTGGTCGTCGGGCCGGCCCTGCCAGTAGCCGACGTTGATGCCGAGCTTGAGTTCCGCGGTCACGTTGCACCCTCCGGTAGTCGACGCACCCGCGATACTAGAACACGTTCTAGTTTCCCGGAAGGGGGCCGGCCCGTCCCGGCGGGAGGCGGCCGGGTGCGAGGCAGGCCGGGCGGGAGGCCGGCCGGGCGCGAACGAGGGCCGCGGCGCAGCGCGCCGCGGCCCGGGGGGTTCGCCGCTAGCTCTCCTTGATCGCCTCCAGCAGGCCCCGCAAGGCGGACGGGGTCAGGACCAGGGCCGGTCCGGCGGGGTCCTTGGAGTCGCGCACCGCGCGAAGATCGCTGGACAGTGATGCCATCTCGACGCACTGGTCGCCGCTTCCGCTGCGGGACGACTTGCGCCAGACGGCACCGGTGAGTTCGCGCTGCAGGTTGGTCACGGGCTGCTCCTTGCTGCCTCGGCTATGAGGTGCGCGGAATCCTCGGGGGACAGGGCCCGCTCCGCGATGAGCTCGAAGCGGTCCCTATGCTTTGCTATTTCCTCGGCACTCTCAAGGTAAACGTCACCCATAGTGCCCTCTACGTAGGCGATATCGGGGTCCGCGGGGTCTGGATACGACAATATGGTGAAACGTCCATCAAGGCCCGCATGCGCCGCTGCTGTGTACGGAAGTACCTGGATCGTCACCGTTGGGCGGGTCCGCGCGGCGGTGGCGAGGGCCTCCAGCTGGCCCCGCATCACCTCCGCGCCGCCGATCGGGCGGTGCAGCACCGCCTCGTCGAAGATGACCTGGAAGCGGGGTGCCTCGGCGCGATCCAGCAGCGCCTGCCTGATCTTGCGGGCGGCGATGCGGCGCTCGATGTCCTCCTGGGCGGGCAGCAGCCGGCCGGCCGTGATCACCGCACGGGAGTACGGCTCGGTCTGCAGCAGCCCGTGCACGAGCTGGGGGTCCCAGGTGCGGATGTGCGAGGCCTCGTCCTCCAGTGCGACGTAGCTGCCGGCGAAGACGTCCTGGTAGGCCGTCCACCAGCCGCGCTGGCCGGCCTGCCGGGCGAGGGTGATGAGCGCGTCGCGGTCCGGGCTCGGAACGCCGTAGAGGTCGAGGATGTCGGCGATGTCGCCGGGCTTCGGGCGGGTCTGGCTGGTCTCGAGGCGGGAGACGGTGGCTCGCGACCAGTCCAGCCGGTCCGCCACCTCCTGCAGGGTGAGGCCCTGCTCCTCGCGCAGCTTGCGGAGCTCCCGCGCGAGGCGGCGGCCGCGGACGGTGGGGCGGTAGGTCATGGGAGTGGAGTCTTGCGACTCTCGACGCCCGTCACAACGCGATTGGCGAACCCCGCGGAAAGGCCGGGGGAATTTCGTGAAGACGGTTGCGGTCGTGAGAATCTCACGAGACTCTTGAACGCGTGACCGTCCGGAGACTGACAGTGACCGCTGGACGGTCGCGGGCCCGGGCACGTAGACCACGGGAGGACCCGTGAACAGCACGCAGGCCGATACCGCGGCGGACACCGCCGCGGCGGCGGACACCACCGTGACGGCGGACACCACCGTGACGGCGGACACCGCGACCGACGCCTTGACCGAGACCATCACCCTGACCAAGGCCGCCGCGCTGACCGAGACCGCGCTGACCGGGGCGGCATCGGCAGAGACGGCCGCGTTGACCGGGAGCCGCGCGGGCGGCGCCGTGCCGCGGGCGTCGCGGGACGGCGACGGCGCCGCGGGCGACGGTATGCCCGGCTGGGTGTGGGCGCTGCCGGGCGGTCCCGGCTGCGCCGGTCATGCCCGCCGCGTGCTGCGCGAGGCGCTCGCCTCGCTCGGCGCGCCGCCGGACGTGATCGCCGACGCGCAGCTCATGGTGAGCGAGCTGGCCACGAACGCCCACCAGCACGCCGGCGGGCACGGCCCGCACGAGCTGTGGCTCTACCGCGGCGGGGGGTGCGCCCGCGAGGTGCGCTGCGCGGTCTTCGACGCGTTCGCCGACGCCGGGCTGCCCGGCTACTCGTGGACGTCCGGCGACTGCGGGCGCGGGCTGAGCATCGTCCGGGAGCTGTCCGGCGGACGCTGGGGGCTGCGGCGCACGCTGTCGCGGCTCGGGCCGCCCGTCCGCGGCAAGGCCGTCTGGTTCACCGTCCCGGGGGCCGCGTCGCCCCGCTGACCGTCCGCCGGCGGGGGGTCAGTCCTTCTCCAGCGCGGGGCCGATGTCGCTGACCAGCGTCAGCAGCGACCGGGAGAGCAGCGTGTGCACCTGCTCGCGGTCGAGCGTCTTCTCCTGCAGCCACTGGCGCGTCGCCGCGTCCACCAGCCCGGTGTAGACGCGCAGGACGGCCCGCAGCGTCCCGGTCGGCTCCGGTACCCGCAGGATGGCCAGCATGTGCTTGACGGCCTCGTCCTTGAACCGGTTGACGACCCGCAGGAGCTCCGGGTCCTGCCCGAAGCCCTCGGCGTCCAGCGCCGCGAACCAGGTCGACGCGTTCTGGTCGGCGGTGTCCAGGAACAGGTTCACCAGCAGCTCGACGGACTCGGGCAGCGTCAGCCGGTCGTCGGGCGGCGGGACCTGCATCGCCGCGGACGCCGTCAGCCCGTGGACCACCTTGAGGAACAGCTCCCGCTTCGTCCCGAAGTAGTAGTGGATCAGGCCGCGCTGCACGCCGGTCTCCCGGGCGATCGCGGCCGTGGACACCTCCGAGTACGGCAGCTCGGTGAACATCCGCCGGGCGACGGCGAGGATCTGGGCGCGCCGTTCGTCCGGGGACAGCCGCTGGTAGCTCACCGCGACAGCCTATTCTGTGCGGGCGGCCCGCGCTGTGCGGGCGGCGTGAGGGGAGCGCGGGTGAACGCCTTCGAGGGGACCGTGCGCCTGGTGGGCGAGCGGCTCGTCCTCCGCCCGTTCGGCCTGGACGACGCCGCCGCGCTGATCGAGGTCATCCGGGCCGGGGAGGACTTCCTGCCGCCCAACTTCCCGGCCGCGCTGGAAGCCGAGCCCATCGCCTGGTTCCTGCAGGAGGGCGTCCACAAGGTTCAGCATTTCGGTCTGGGTATCCATCTCGCGGTGACAGAGCGTTACACGGGCGACTTTATCGGGACCATCGGGCTGTTCAAGGTGGACTGGTCGCATCTGACGTGCGAGGTCGGTTACGGGATGCGGCCGGGCGCGCGCGGGCGCGGCCACGCCACCGAGGCGCTCGGGCTGCTCTCCGACTGGGCGCTGCGCGACCGCGGGCTGTTCCGCGTGGAACTGCGCGCGATGGTCACCAACCACGCCTCGATCCGCGTCGCCGAGAAGGCCGGCTACCTGCGGGAGGGCGTCGCGCGGGGGGCCGAGCGCGACGCGGACGGCGTCAGCCGCGACATGATCGTCTTCAGCCGGATCGGGACCGATCCGCCGCTGCCCGGCGCGCCGCGTCCGCATGCGGACGGCGCCTCCGCGAGGCTCGTCGCCGACGATGAGGAGGGACGGTACCAGTGACCGCAACGGATCGGACGCTCGTGATGTACGGGGACGGCGCGCGCGACGCCGCCCGGCGGATGCTGCCGGACCTGCCGGACGCGTGCTTCGTCCCGGCGGATGCGGTCCGCGAGGCGGTCGCGACCGCGGTCAAGGACGGGACCGCGCAGATCATCCTGGTCGCGGGCATCGGCGAGCAGGTCGCCGTGCTCGGCGGGGCGGCGGGCCTGCTGGAGTCGATCACGCTCGACATGGACTGCGGCGTCGCGCTGGCCGGGGAGGTCTCGCGGGCGGCGGCGGCCGAGGACGCCTACGCGCTGTGGGAGGCGGCGGGCCGGCTCGGGCCGTGCGGCCGGGAGCTGTGCCGGCGGACGGCCGGCGAACTGGAGCGCCTCGCCGCCGAGGCCGCCGGTGCGCCGGCCGGCCCGCTCGCCGCCCAGGTCGTGCTGCTCGACGCGGCCGGCGAGCGCATGGTCGGCATGTACGGCCGCATGGCCCGGTGACCACCCCCCGCGCGGACCGCAGCCGACCACGGTCGGGTGGGGGATGTCTTGATGCAAGCTGATGGGTAGGGCGGGGCGATGCTTACGGTCGTCGGCTGTGATGGTTCGCCGCTTTCCGGGGCGGCCGAGGCGGCGCTGGGGAGTGCTGCGCTGGTGGTGGGAGCGCCCGCGCTGCTGAAGGGCCTGCCGTTGTCGCCGGGCGTCGGCAAGGTCGCCGCGACGGACGTGGTGGAGGCCCTGCAGGGCGTCGATGTCACCGAACAGGACGTCGTGGTCGTCGTAGATGGCGACCCCGGCTACTTCGGGATCGTCCGGGAGCTGCTCGAACAAGGCCACGCGCCGGAGGCGATCCCCGCGACGCCCCTGGTGGCGCGGGCCTTCGCCCAGGCGGGCCTGCCCTGGGAGGACGCCCTCGTCGTCTCCGCCAGGGACGGGCATCTGCGGCAGGCGGTGAACGCGTGCCGCGCCCATCCGAAGGTGGCCGTGCTGACCGGGCCCGGCGCGGGGCCCGCCGAACTGGCGCGCGCGCTGTTCCCCGTCACTCCGCGTTCGTTCGTGGTCTGCGAGGACTTGGGCGGGCCTGGAGAACGGGTCGTGTACGTCCGTCCGGCGGAGGCGACCACTCGTCCGTGGAACGACCCCGATGTGGTGCTCGTCCTGGACAACCGCCACGCCCTGGGTGAAGCGGGCTGGTTCGCGGGGCCCCGGCGTGCTCCCGCCGGATGGGCGCTGCCGGCGGACGCGTTCGGCGACGACGCCGGCATGCGTCCGGACGTCCGCGCCTTCGTGCTGGCCAGGCTCGGCCCGGGGATCGGCGACATGGTGTGGGACGTGGAGTCCGGCGACGGCTCGGTGGGCATCGAGTGCGCGCGCTTCGGCGCCGCCGTGGTCGCGATCGACCGCGACTACGCGGCGTGCAGGCGGATCAGGGAGAACGTCCGGCTGCACGGGGCCAAGGTCGCGATGGCGTCCGGGGACGTCCGGTCCGCCGCCGGCCATCTGCCCGCGCCCGACGCGGTCTTCGTCGGCCGCGGCGGGCCGCCGGCCGTCCGGGTGTGCGCCGGGCTCGGGCCGTCCCGGCTCGTCGCCCTCTCCACGCCCGCCGATGTTCGGGTCATACTGGACATCCTGGACGAGCAGGGCTTCACCCCCGGCGCCGTCCAACTCCAGGCGACCCGGCTGACCCCACCGGAGGAGCCCGGAGACCCGGTGATCGTCGTCTGGGGTGAGCGGGACGCCGGGACCCCGGCGCGGCGGCCGTCCCGGACGGACCGTCCGGTCGAGACGATCCCGGCGCCGCCCGGCGAGCCGGCCGAGCTGGCCAAGCCTGCCGGGCCGGGCCGCCCGGCCGCGGCCGGTTCGGACATACCGCCCCGCAAGGCGTGAAACCCTGGTAGGTCCGTCCGGAAGCACGGATCCGGAGCACTGGAGGAGCGCAGTTGACCGTCCGTCAGCCCCACCCGATCGAGGTCCGGTCGTATGAGATCCTGCGGTCCCGCGTCGACCTGTCGCCGATGCCGCCGCTGTGGCGCGCTGTCGCCGAGCGGGTGATCCACGCCACCGCCGACCTGGAGTACGCGGTGGACCTGCTGACCAGGGAGGAGCACCTCCAGCAGGGCTGGGCCGCGCTGCGGGCCGGGGCGCCGGTCGTCACCGACGAGGGCATGGTCGCCGCCGGGATCACCGCGCGCGAGCCGATCTGCCACGCCGCCGACCCGGCCGCCGCCCGGATGGCGCGCGCCGCCGGCATCACCCGGTCCGCGGCGGCCGTGCGGCTGTCGTACTCGGAGGTCGGGCCGGGCGCGGTCTGGGTGGTCGGCTCCGCACCCGAGGCGATCTTCGAGATCATCCAGCGCCGGGTCGCCCCCGCCCTCGTCGTCGGCATGCCGGTCGGCTTCGTCGGCGCCCGCGAGGCCAAGGAGGCGCTGCGCGCCAGCGGGCTGCCGCAGCTCAGCAACGTCTCGGAGAAGGGCGGCTCCGCCGTCGCCGCCGCGGCCGTCAACGCGCTGCTGTACCTGGAAACGGGGCAGCCCGAGGCCGGGTTCTCCGAGGCGGGGCAGCACCGGGCAGGGCACCACGAGGCGGGCCGCCCATGAACGTCGACCTGCGCCACCACGGGGACGCGGAGGTCGGCGGCGGGCTCGCCGACTTCGCCGTCAACGTCCGGACGGGCATGCCGCCGCAGTGGCTGGCCGAGCGGATCCGGGCGTCCGTCGCCGACCTCGCCGCCTACCCCGACCCGCGCCCGGCCCGCCGGGCCGTCGCGCGGCGGCACGGCAGGTCCGTCGAGGAGGTGCTGCTGACCGCCGGCGCCGCGGAGGCGTTCGTGCTGCTCGCGCGGGTCCTCGCGCCGCGCCGGGCGGTGGTGGTGCATCCGCAGTTCACCGAGCCCGAGGCCGCGCTGCGGGCCGCCGGGCACGAGGTGGAGCGGGTGGTCCTCAGCAAGGACTTCACCCTCGATCCGGGCCTCGTGCCGGAGGACGCCGACCTCGTCGTGGTCGGCAACCCGACCAACCCCACGTCGGTGCTGCACCCGTCCGAGGCCGTCGCGGCCCTCGCCAGGCCCGGCCGGACGGTCGTCGTCGACGAGGCGTTCATGGACGTCGTCCCGGGCGAACCCGAGTCCCTCGCCAGCCGGCTTCCCACCGGCGTCGCGGTCATCAGGTCCCTCACCAAGACGTGGGGGCTCGCCGGGCTCCGCGCAGGGTACGTCCTGGCCGATCCCCACCTGGTGGGACGGCTCGCAGAGGCGCAGCCCCTCTGGGCCGTGTCGACGCCCGCGCTCGTGGCCGTCGAGGTGTGCTCCTCACCGGAGGCCGTCGCCGAGGCCGAGGCGTGGGCCGTCGAACTCGGCGAGGAACGCGACCGGCTGGCGGCGGAACTCACCGGACGCGGCCTGTACGTCGTCCCCGAGGCGCGGGCGTCGTTCCTGTGCCTGTGCGTGCCGGACGCCCTCGGAATCAGGGCCTTGCTGAGGCAGCGCGGGTACGCCGTCAGGCGCGGCGACACGTTCCCGGGGCTCGGGTCCGACTGGCTGCGGATCGCCGTGCGCGACCGTCCGTCCAATGACCGGCTGCTGGAAGTGCTCGGTGACCTCGGTATCTGATCCCGGAAGGGACGCTGTGAACCTGATCGACGCGACCATCGCCGCCATCGGCCCGCTGGACGAGGCGGCCATGCGGGACGCCCGCGACCACCAGGCGAGGCTCACCAAGCCGCCCGGGTCGCTCGGCGCCCTGGAGGAGGTGTCGGTCAGGCTCGCCGGGCTGGCCGGGCAGTGCCCGCCGCCGCTGCCCGAGCCCGCCGCCGTGGCCGTGTTCGCCGCCGACCACGGCGTCCACGCGCAGGGCGTCACCCCGTGGCCGCAGGAGGTCACCGCGCAGATGGTGGCCAACTTCCTGGCCGGCGGCGCCGTGGTCAACGCGTTCGCCGCGCAGGTCGGCGCGGGCGTCAGCGTGGTCGACGTTGGCGTCGCCACCGAACTCGACGCCGCCCCCGGCCTGCTCCGGCGCAAGATCGCGCCCGGCACCGCGGACATGACGGCCGGGCCCGCGATGACCGCCGCCGAGGCGCGCCGCGCCGTCGAGACGGGCATCGAGGTGGCCCGCGAACTGGTGGACCACGGCGCGCGGTGCCTGCTCACCGGGGACATGGGGATCGCCAACACCACCGCGTCCGCCGCGCTGATCGCCGCGTTCACCGGGCTGCCGCCCGAGCGGGTCACCGGCCGCGGCACGGGCATCGACGACGCCACCCACGCGCACAAGGTCGAGGTCGTCCGCGCGGCCCTCACCCGGCACGGGCTCCCGGAGCGGGGGAGGCCGCCGCTGGAGGTCCTCGCGGCGGTCGGCGGGCTGGAGCACGCCGCGATCGCCGGGTTCGTCCTCGGCGCGGCCGCGCTGCGCGTCCCGGTCGTCCTGGACGGGGTGATCGCCGGCGCCGCCGCGCTGGCCGCCGCCGCGCTGTGCCCGGACGTCCTCGGCGGATGCGTGGCCGGGCACCGCTCGGCCGAGCCCGGCCACGCCGCCGCCGTCGCGGCGCTCGGCCTGCGGCCGCTGGTCGACCTGGAGCTCCGGCTCGGCGAGGGGACCGGCGCGCTGCTGGCGTTGCCGCTGGTCCAGGGCGCGGTGCGGGTCCTGCACGAGGTCGCCACGTTCGACTCGGCCGGCGTCAGCGGGAAGGACGCCGGGCTGCCGTAACGGCATGATCACGGGTTGAGTCACGCTCGGCTATCGAACGGGCGGAGCCCCTCTCCACGGACTCGACATCCCGAGTACCTTTGTTCCACGAAGACACTGCCGGTCACCGTCGTCGAGAGAACCACCACGTGCCCCCGTACCTGCTTGGCCTGCGACTCGCCGGGCGACGCGTCCTCGTCGTCGGCGGGGGCCGGGTCGCCCAGCGCCGGGTCCCCGCGCTCCTGGACGCGGGCGCCGACGTCGTCCTCGTCTCGCCCGCCGTCACCGCGACCCTGGAGGGCCTCGCCGGCGGCGGCCGGATCACCTGGCACCAGCGCCCCTACAAGCGCGGCGACTGCCGGGGCGCCTGGCTCGTGCAGGCCGTCACCGACGACGCCGGCGTCAACGCGGACGTGGTCGCCGAGGCCGACGCCGCGCGGATCTGGGCCGTCCGGGCCGACGACGCCGCGGCGTCCCCCGCCTGGACGCCCGCGAGCGGGCACGCGGGCGACGCGACCGTCGGCGTCCTGCTCGGCGGCGACCCGCGCCGCGCCGCCGGCATCCGCGACGCCGTGGTCGAGGGGCTGCGCGACGGCGCGCTCGAATCCCGGCACTCCCGGCGTAAGCCCGCGGGGGTCGCGCTCGTCGGCGGCGGCCCCGGAGACCCCGGCCTGATCACCGTGCGCGGGCGGCAGCTGCTCGCCATGGCCGACGTCGTCGTCACCGACCGGCTCGCCCCCGGCGGGCTGCTGGACGAGCTGGCCGCCGACGTCGAGGTGATCGACGCCGCCAAGATCCCCTACGGGCGCACCGTCACCCAGGACCGCATCAACGAGTACCTGGTCGAGCACGCGAAGGCCGGGCGCTTCGTGGTCCGGCTCAAGGGCGGCGACCCGTTCGTGTTCGGCCGGGGCGGCGAGGAGGCCCTCTACTGCGCCCGGCACGGCGTCCCGGTCACGGTCGTCCCCGGGATCACCAGCGCGGTCGCCGTGCCGTCCGCCGCGGGCATCCCGGTCACCCACCGGGGGGTGTCGCAGGAGTTCCACGTGGTCTCCGCGCACGTCCCGCCCGGCCACCCTGGCTCGACCGTCGACTGGCCGGCGCTGGGCCGCGCGAACGGCACGATCGTCCTGCTCATGGCGGTGGAGCGGATGGCGCTCATCGCACCGGCGCTCATGCGCTATGGTCGATCGTCCGACACGCCGGTGGCCGTCGTACAGGACGGCACGCTCCCCGGCCAGCGCGTGCTGACGGCGACGCTGGGCACGGTGGCCGACGAGATGTCCGCCGCCGGCGTCCGGCCCCCGGCGATCGTGGTCGTCGGCGACGTGGTGACCGTGGCACGAGAGATCGACATGATTCGAGCGGACATGGGACGGGATCCGTGACACCCCCGGCAGAGCGAAGCGCGGTCCACGACGAGGAGGCCGCCGGCCGGGAACGCGGGATCGACGACTCCGCGGCGCCCGGTCCGGCCGCCGTGCCCGAGAAGGACGCCGTGCCTGACAAGGACAGCCCCGAGACCTCCGAAGCCCCCGAGACCCCTGCCGATTCCGAACCCCCCGAGAGCTCCGGCGCGCCGAAGAAGGCCGCCCCGTCCGCCAAGGGCGGGGGCCGGGCCAGGGGCGGACGGCGCCGCGCCCCCCGGACGGGCGTCGCGACCGGCGGCGGGACGGTCCGCCAGGGCGAGCTGATCCGGGCGCTCACCGCGCTGCGCGAGCAGCTCGGCGCGTTCGACCTGCTGCTGGACGTCCCCGGCGTGCAGGAGGCCCGCGAGGCCCGCGCCGAACTGCGCGGCCAGCTGGAGGACTACGTCCTCCCGCGCATCCAGGCCGCCGGCGCGCCGCTGCTCGTGGTGCTCGGCGGATCGACCGGCGCGGGCAAGTCCACGCTGGTCAACACCCTCGTCGGCGCCCGGGTGAGCGCCACCGGCGTGCTGCGCCCCACCACCAGCAGCCCCATCCTGGTCTGCCACCCCGACCACACCGAGTGGTTCATGAACGGGCCGATGCTGCCCGGCATGGGCCGCGTCCGCGGCCCCGCGCCCGACGCCATCGCCGGTGACCAGCTGGTCATCATCGGCAGCGACGTGCTGCCGCCCGGCCTCGCGCTGCTCGACAGCCCCGACTTCGACTCCGTCTTCGAGGACCACTACGAGTTCGCCACCAAGCTGATGGCGGCCGCCGACCTGTGGCTGTGCGTCACCACCGCCGCCCGGTACGCCGACGCGCAGGTGTGGCAGATGCTGCAGCGCGCCAAGGAGAACGGCGCCACGATCGGCGTCGTCCTGTCCCGCGTCCCCGACGGCGCCGAGGTCGTCGAGCACTTCGGCGAGATGCTCGACGAGCACCGGGTCGGCGACGCGCAGCGCTTCACCATCCCCGAGACCCGCATCGAGAACAGCCGGCTCCCCGAGGAGACCGCCGAGGACATCCGCGAATGGCTGATCGGCGTCGCCGAGGACGCCGAGGACCGCGAGATCGTCATCAGCGACACCCTCGCCGCCGTCCTGGACAGCCTGCGCACCCGCGTCCCCGAGGTCGCCCGGCAGGTCGAGGCGCAGGTCGAGCAGCGTGCCGAACTGGCCCGCGAGGTCGAGGCCGGGTACGGCACCGCCCTCGCCGAACTCGACGAGGCCACCCGCAACGGCTCGCTGCTGCGCGGCGAGGTCCTGGCCCGCTGGCAGGACTTCGCCGGCACCGGCGACCTGCTCAAGGCGCTGCACGTGCAGCGGTCCCGGCGCGGCCGGGGCGCCGGGCGCCGGGCCGGCCGCCGCAGCCCCGCCCGGGTGCGCGCGCTGAAGGCGGCGCTGCGCAGCGGGCTCGAATCACTGATCATGGCGTCCGCGGAGCACGGCGCCGAGCAGGTCATCGCGCGCTGGCGCGACCACCCGTCCGGGCGGCAGGTCCTCGCCGGGGTGGACGCCGACCTCGCGCACGTCTCCCCGGAGCTGTCGCGCCGCGTCACCCGGGCCGTCAGCTCCTGGCAGGACCACGTCCAGGAGCTGATCCGCACCGAGGGCGTCACCAAGCGCTCGGTCGCGAAGCTGGTCTCGTTCGACACCGAGGCGGTCTCCCTCGTCCTGACGATCGGCCTGCTCGGCTACGGCACGTCCGACGTGGCCGTCGAGGGCGGCAACAGCGCCGTCCCGCAGCGGCTGCTGAAGGCGCTGTTCGGCGCCGAGTCGCTGCGCGGCATGGGCGCCAAGGCCCGCGCCGACCTGCGCAGCCGCATCGGCATGCTGTTCGACGAGGAGGCCATCCGGTTCGGGCAGGTGCTCGACTCGGCCGGCATCCCGGACGAGACCGTCCCCGTCCAGCTGTACCAGGCCACCTACAACCTCGAGGTCGCCCGATGACCACCTCGGCCCTCCCCGCGAACTCGCCGGCGGCGACCGGCGGGATCCCGACGCTCGGCGAGGCCGCGCCCGCGGCCGTGCCCACCGGCCCGCCGGGGCTGGTCGACCGGCTGGGCGCCCTCGACCGGCTCGTGCAGACCGGGTACGGGCGGCTCGAGCAGCCCGTCCTGGACGACGCCGGGGCACTGCTCGACCGGGCCGGCCAGCGGCTGCGGCTGTCCGGCGACCACACCGTCGTCACCCTCGCCGGCGGCACCGGCAGCGGCAAGTCGTCCCTGTTCAACGCGATCTGCGGGCTGGAGCTGTCGCCGACCGGGATGCGCCGCCCGATGACGTCCAAGGCCCACTCCTGCGTCTGGGGGCTGGACGGCGCCGGGCCGCTGCTCGACTGGCTCGACGTCGACAAGCGGCACCGCTACGCCCGCGCCAGCGCCCTCGACCTGGAGCGCGCCGACGCCGGCCTGCAGGGCCTCGTCCTCATCGACCTGCCCGACCACGACTCCATCCAGGCCGTGCACCGCGCCGAGGTCGACCGGTTCGTCACCATCGCCGACCTCCTCGTCTGGGTCGTCGACCCGCAGAAGTACGCCGACGCCGCCCTGCACCGCAACTACATCGTCCCGTTCGCCCGGCACACCGGCGTCACCCTGATCGTCCTCAACCAGGTCGACCGGCTCGCCCCGCACGAGATCGACGACTGCGTCGCCGACCTGCGCCGCCTGCTGGAGGCCGAGGGCCTCGCCGACCCGCGGATCGTGACCACCTCCGCCGTCGCCGAGGACGGCGTGCACGGCTTCCGCGACGTCCTCATCGACACCGTCGCCGCCCGCCGCGCCCGCACCGAGCGCCTGTCCGCCGACGTCGACCGGGTCGCCGAGGGCTTCACCGCCTACCGCTTCGACGCCGAGCCGCCCACCACCGTCGACGACGGCCGCCGCGCCGAGCTGATCCAGGCCCTGACCGACGCCGCGGGCGCGCCCGCCGTCGCCGAGGCCATGGAGAGCGCCTACGAGCTGCGCGCCGCCGACTTCGTCGGCTGGCCCGTCACCGCCATCATCAACCGGCTCCGCTCGGACCCCCTCCGCCGGATGCGCCTGACCGAACTGCGCGAGGAGCTCCGCAACGCCTTCACCGGCCCGATCGGCGCCCAGCAGGGCGACGTCGACAACGCGCTCCAGGGCGTCACCGAGGGCCTGACCCCGGACCTGCCCACCCACTGGGGGCGCTCGGTCCGCGCGGCGGCCCGCTCCCACGCCACCGAGATCCCCGAGGCGCTCGGCGAGTCGCTGAAGGAGGCGCTGCCCACCTTCAACGCGGTGCCGCGCTGGTGGTGGCTGGTGAAGACCTGGCAGTACTTCCTCGTCCTGGTCGCCGTCCTCAGCGTCGTGTGGATCGGCTTCCTCGTCGCCTACGGCCTCCTCGGCGTCGGCGGCGACGACCCGGGCGGCCTCATCGGCCAGGCGGGCCTGATCCCCTACGTGGCGGTGCTGGTGGTCTGCACCCTGGGCATGGGCTGGCTCACCGCCTCCGCCTGCCGCAACCTGGTCGCGCTGTCGTCGGCCAAACACGGCGAGAAGATGGAGCACCACATGCGGCTCGGCATCGAGCGCGTCGCCTTCGAGAAGGTCGTCGAGCCCATCGAGGACGACCTGGAGATCTACGCCCGCTTCCGCGAGGACGTCGACCTGGCCCTCGGCTGAGTTATCCACAATTCCCCGACCCCCTGCCGCCCGACCTCCCGCCGGGCCACCGTTGACCTCACAACCGAGACGACGGAGGTCACAGTGAACGAGGCGCACATCACCATCACCGGCTGGGTCGCCGCGGAGCCCCGCTACGCCGTAACGTCCAACGGAACCCCGTTCCTCTCCCTGCGGGTGGGCTGCACGCCCCGCCGCTTCGACCGCCAGACCAACCAGTGGCAGGACGACGAGCCCCTCCACGTCACGGTCAACTGCTGGCGCAACCTCGCCGAGAACGTCAACGCGTCCGAACTCCAGCGCGGCACGCCCGTCGTCCTCACCGGCCGGCTGCGCATCCGCCAGTACGAACGCGACGACCAGTGGCGCTTCTCCGCCGAGGTCGAGGCCATGACCCTGGGCCCCGACCTGAACCGGGGCACCGTCGACTTCCGCCCCGCCCAGCGCAGCGGCCCGCTGACCGACGAAGACCGCCGGCTGGCCCGCGACACCGCCGACCAATGGGCCCTGACCGCCCCCGCCGAAGAAGAGCCCAAAGCCGCCTGACGCGCATACCCGCCGCCGGGAAAGCCGACCGCCTCAACCGGCCACCCCGCCGCCGATGAGCGGAGGCACCCGCCGCGTGATACCCGGCTCGCCAACACCAGAAAGGCACTCGCCTTAGCAGTCAAGCCTGCTAGTGACGGGTGACGGCTGGCCGGCCCCTTGGCGGCGGGGGTGGTGTTCGGGGCGTTCGGGGGGTGGGTTCGTTCGAGGGGGAGCGGGGGCGGGCCGGTGTTGTGGGTACCGGGCGCGCCCCCGCGCCTAGGGGTATTTTCTGCGGCCTGGTCAGATCCAGGAAATGCCGCGCATGGCGATATCCCCCTCAGGATGTGCTGAGCACCGCGATCCCGCGGGCCCCGATGCGGGTGGCCGGGACGGTCACCCGCATGTGCCTTCCCGAACGTACCTGTTTCACGCCCGTTCCGCACACGTTGCAACTATCGTGTTACACAACGTGATTCGCGTAAGGGGGAAGGATGACGGCAGTGCAGTCGTCCGCCGAGGACCGTGGTGGGGAATTGGCCCGCACGCCCGGGCGCCGGGTGCGGCTGGGGCGTCCGTCCCTGCTCGTGATCTACGTGCCGGTGCTCGTCGCCGTACATCTGGCGCTCACCGTCGCGGGGCTGGTGGAGACCCCGTTCTGGGGCGACGACCTGATGACGTTCGCGGCGCTGCTGGCCTCCGCGGCGGTGTGCATCGAGGCGACCCGGCGGCTCGGCATGCCGGCCGGCGTCGCCCGCGACCTGCTGTCGGCCTGGTGGCTGCCGGTCGCGCTGCTGCTGCCGCCGGTCTACGCGCTGCTGATCCCGGTACCGGTGCAGGCACTGCTCCAGTTCCGGGTGCGGCGGACGCTGGTCTACCGGCGGGCGGTGGTCGCCGCCGCGGTCGGGATCGCCGGTGCGTGCGCCTCCGCGGTGTTCCATCTGGTGGTGCCCGAGCCGCTGGAGGGGGCGCCGCAGTGGGTGGTCGAGGCGTATCCGGGCATCCCGGCCGCCGTCGGGTGCGCGGCGCTGTTCACGGTGGTGAACGCGGCGCTCGTCGCGGTCGCGGCGCACGCGGCGAGCCCCGAGAGCCGCTGGCGGGACGTCCTGTGGACCCGCGAGAGCCTGCTGCTGGACCTGGTGGAGCTGTGCGTCGGCATCATCGTGGCGATCATCAGCGCCCTGTCGCTGGGCCTGCTGTTCCTGGCGCTGCCCCCCGTGATGCTGCTGCAGCGCAGCCTGATGCACCAGCAGCTGCAGGCCGCCGCCCGGACCGACGCCAAGACGGGCCTGCTGAACGCGGCGGCCTGGCAGCGGGAGGCCGACACGGAGCTGTCCCGGGCACAGCGCACCCATGACGCGGTCGCCCTGCTCCTGATCGACATCGACCACTTCAAGCGGGTCAACGACACCCACGGCCACCTGATCGGCGACCAGGTCCTCGTGGGGGTGGCCAGCACGCTGTGCCACCAGCTGCGCGACTACGACGTGGTGGGCCGGTTCGGCGGCGAGGAGTTCGTGGTGCTGCTGCCGGGCGCCGACACCGTGGAGGCGTGCCGGGTGGCCGAACGGCTCCGCGGCCGGGTCCGCAAACTCGCGGTGCCGGCCGAGGAGGGGACGGTCACGGTCACGGTGTCGGTCGGGGTCGCGCTCTTCCGCACCCACGGCCAGGACCTGCTGGAACTGCTGGCCGCCGCCGACCTGGCCCTCTACCGCGCCAAGTCCTCCGGCCGCGACCGAGTCTGCCTACCGGCACTGGAGGGCCCCAAGACCTCCGGCGGCACCTGACCCCGCACCGGGAGGGGATTTGCGGGGGCGACGAAGCGGTGCTCGGGACCCTCTAGGCTTGTGGATATGGCCGAGTACATCTACACGATGCAGCGTGTTCGCAAGGCGCATGGCGACAAGGTCGTCCTGGACGACGTCACCCTGCATTTCCTGCCGGGCGCGAAGATCGGAGTCCTGGGGCCGAACGGCACCGGCAAGTCGACGCTGCTGCGGATGATGGCCGGTCTGGAACAGCCGTCCAACGGCGACGCGCGCCTCATGCCGGGGTTCACCGTGGGCATGCTCCAGCAGGAGCCCCCGCTGAACGAGGAGAAGACCGTCCTCGGGAACGTGCAGGAGGGCGTCGCCGAGACCAAGGCGATGGTCGACCGGTTCAACGAGATCGCCGAGAAGATGGCGACGGACTACTCCGACGCGCTGATGGAGGAGATGGGCAAGCTGCAGGAGCAGCTCGACCATCGCAACGCCTGGGACCTCGACAGCCAGCTGGAGCAGGCGATGGACGCGCTCCGCTGCCCGCCGCCGGACGCCGACGTCACGAAGCTGTCGGGTGGTGAGCGCCGGCGCGTCGCGCTGTGCAAGCTCCTGCTCGAAGCGCCCGACCTGCTGCTGCTGGACGAGCCCACCAACCACCTGGACGCCGAGAGCGTCCAGTGGCTGGAGCAGTTCCTCGCCAAGTACGAGGGCACCGTCCTGGCCGTCACCCACGACCGGTACTTCCTCGACAACGTCGCGACCTGGATCCTGGAGCTCGACCGCGGCCGCTGCTACCCCTATGAGGGCAACTACTCCCTCTACCTGGAGAAGAAGGCCGAGCGCCTCAAGGTCGAGGGCAACAAGGACGCCAAGCGCAAGAAGCGCCTGGAGGACGAGCTGGAGTGGGTCCGGTCCAACCCGAAGGCGCGGCAGACCAAGAGCAAGGCCCGCCTGGAGCGCTACGAGGAGATGGCCGCCGAGGCCGCCAAGACCCGCAAGCTGGACTTCGAGGAGATCCAGATCCCGCCGGGCCCCCGCCTCGGCAACACGGTGATCGTCGCCGACAAGCTCACGAAGGGCTTCGACGACCGCGTCCTGATGGACGACCTGTCGTTCAACCTGCCCCCGAACGGCATCGTCGGCGTCATCGGCCCGAACGGCGTCGGCAAGACCACGCTCTTCCGCATGATCGTCGGCGAGGAGCAGCCGGACTCCGGTGAACTGCGGGTCGGCGAGACCGTCAAGGTCTCCTACGTCGACCAGGGTCGCGGCGGCATCGACCCGAAGAAGACGGTGTGGCAGGTCGTCTCGGACGGGCTCGACCACATCAACGTCGGCCAGGTCGAGATGCCGTCCCGCGCCTACGTCGCCGCGTTCGGGTTCAAGGGCCCCGACCAGCAGAAGCCCGCCGGCGTCCTCTCCGGAGGCGAGCGCAACCGGCTCAACCTGGCGCTGACCCTCAAGCTGGGCGGCAACGTCCTGCTGCTGGACGAGCCGACCAACGACCTGGACACCGAGACCCTGTCCAGCCTGGAGAACGCGCTCCTCGAATTCCCCGGCTGCGCCGTGATCACCTCGCACGACCGGTGGTTCCTGGACCGCATCGCCACCCACATCCTCGCGTGGGAGGAGGGCTCGAACTGGTTCTGGTTCGAGGGCAACTACGCCGACTACGAGAAGAACAAGATCGAGCGACTGGGCGCCGACGCCGCCCGCCCGCACCGGGTGACGCACCGCAAGCTCACCCGCGACTGACCGCACCACACCCCGGCCGCTGCTCGACCTGCGGCCACCCGGACGGGACGGCCGCGCGACTGACTCGACCATCGCGCGGCCGCCAGTCCGTCCGCTCGCGGGGCCTGTTGCCCGTCATCACGGGGCTCCCGCCTGCCACGGGACACCCTCAGCCGTCGCGCCCGTCGATCCAGATGAGCCGCCGGTCTCCGCCTCGCGTGTACGCCTTGAGGGCCCGCTGCGCGGAGGACAGCCTGCCCACCATGCCGTTCTGCGGCAGGTAGAGCAGGGTCTCGTCGTCGAAGGCCATCCCCCAGCCGACGATTCCGGCGTCCTCGTCGTCCGCCCACACCTCGCACAGCGAGAACCGCCGGGGCGCGAACTCCACGGACAGCTCCGTGAGCTCCGCCATGAGCGCCCGCTCGTCGCCGAAGACCGCCGACATGTCCAGACCCGCAGGCCCCTCACCGATGTGCATGTGCGCTCCCTTGTTTGAGCAACATAGCAACGTTGCTCCGTGTTCGAAGTAGAACATAGAGTAGCGATCGCCGCTACCGATGTGACTACATCCGGTGTGAGCAGTTGGCATGATGGACGTGTTTGGATCACGTCAGCGGCGATCCGGGGAGAGCGATGTCCAACTTGAAGCAGGCGACCGTAGCTGTCAGGGGTCTTGGAAGCGAGCTGCGTGCGTTGCGCATCAACAAGCAACAGAGTTGCAGGAAGGTCGCCGATCAGCTCGGCTGGCAAGCGTCGAAGATCTCGCGCATTGAGACCGGCAAGCAGGGAATCAAGGCCGAGGACCTCGCCTCGCTGCTTGTCGTCTACGGGGTCACCGGGACAGAACGTACTCGGCTGCTGACCATGGCCGAGCGTGCGAGCAAGCCGGGCTGGTGGGAGACCAGCGGCGGGCTGTCGAAAGAGTCGCGGGTACTGATCCAGCTCGAAGCCGACGCGTCTGAGATCACCGCGTTCCAGGCGTTGGTCGTCCCGGGGCTCCTACAGATACCTGAGTACACGCGCGCGGTTATGAAGAGCTGTGATGTCCCAGAGTCGGAGGTCGAAGTCCGCGTAGTCGCGCGGATGGGGAGGCAGGCCATCCTCAACAAGGACGAGCCACCCAATCTGTACACGATCGTCGATGAGATGGCATTGCATCGAGTCCTGGGCAGTCCGCGCACCATGGCGCGTCAACTGCGCCGCCTTATCGAGGCGGCTGAAGAGCCGAACGTCACTCTGCAGGTGTTGCCCTTCGCGCTCGGTGGGCACCCTGGGCTGGACGGTTCCTTCATCGTGATGGACTTCGCTCATGCCAAGCCCGTAGTCCACCTGGAGCACAAGATCTCGGGTCTCTTCTTGGAGGAACCAGCGCAGGTCGCGTTTTTCCGGCATCAGGCGGATAGGCTCATGGAGGTCGCGCTGAGTCCAGCGGAGTCGGTGGATCTTGTTGCGCGCCTCGCACGAGAGCACGCTGGAGAGTGAGGGACGCGGTGATGAGTGGGCCGGAGTTGGCAGGCGCTCGATGGCAGAAGAGCACGCACAGCGGCTCCAATTCGGACTGCGTCGAGGTAGCTCCCGTCTGGCGTGTGAGCACTCACAGTGGCTCCAATTCGAACTGCGTCGAAGTCGCCTCGGGGGTGGGTGAGGTGGCCGTTCGTGACTCCAAGAACCCTGGCGGCTGCGTGCTGATGCTCGACGGCGCCGAGTGGGCGGCGCTCCTCCGCACGATCAAGATCGGCAGCCTCGACCCGGCCTGAAGGCATCCATCCGGGTGGATGGCGCTGAGTCCTGCGGAGTCGGTGGATTTCGTTGCGAGATCATGACGGAGAGTGAGGGACGGGGATGACCACGTCAGATCTAGTGGGCGTCCGGTGGCGGAAGAGCAGCCGTAGTGGCACTAACGCCAACTGTGTCGAGGTTGGGGCCGTCTGGCGTGTGAGCACTCACAGCGGCTCCAATGCGAACTGCGTCGAAGTCGCCTCAGGGGTGGGTGGGGTGGCCGTCCGTGACTCCAAGAACCCTGACAGCTGCGTGCTGATGCTCGACGGCGCCGAGTGGGTGGCGCTCCTCCGCACCATCAAGATTGGCAGCCTCGACCCGGCCTGAAGGCAACCGTCCCCGAGGATGGCACCGCCGCGACGGCTGCGGCGGCTGCGACGGAGTTGGGGCGTGACCCTTTGCCGCACCTGACGTTCGGCGGCGGGATGCGCTGCGCGGCCTGGTGCGCAGGGAGGCGGTCGAGGTGCTGCCCCGCGTCTTCACGTGCTTCATGCGCAGGGCCTTGCGCGATCACGGGCGGCGCGAATCCGCCGCCTTCCACGCGCTGACGAAGCTCTGGGTCTTCGGTCTGAGGTGACGGGCGGGGACGTCGGGTTCGTGGTTGCGGGCCGGGCGGCCCGCCGGGTGGGCGGTGGGTCACTTCGTGGACGGTCGTCGTTGTGGCTTGGATTGGCCGGCCGGTGGGGTGTGAAATGGGGGATCGTACAGGGCGCGGTGGGTGGAATTTGGTTCGTGGTGTTGTTGGGCGAATGTCGGGTTTGGTGGGTGTTTTCCAATTCTCTGGCGATCTTGACTGGGGGCATCAGGGCAGGTTGGCAGAGGTTTTCGGTGACCTGGCGGTCATTGGTGATTTTGATCATTGCTGGGGCGCGGGGGATGTTGGTGAATGTGAGCTCTGGCGGCGGTCATATGCGTAAGACTGGGGTGAAAGTCGTTCGTGCGACTGCGGAGGAGCTTTGTGGTGGAGTCGCTGAGGTGGATCTTCTGCGGCGGGCATTTCCCGGGCCGGGCGGCGCGGTGAGCGGGGACCGGGAGACGCTGGCGTCGTTCCCGGCGTTCCACCGGCACTGGACGCCGCGGCTCACCGGGTATCTGCGGGCCCAGACGGCCGACGGGCGCTGGGTCGAGGCCGTCACGCGGGAGAGCCTGCTCGCCGCGCGGTGCGGCTGGGACGAACTGGTCACCTGCGAGCGGCCGGGCGTCTGGCTGTTCCGCGTCGCGACCACCCTGCTGCGGCGCTGGCAGGCCAAGGCGCGCGAGCAGTGCACGTCGCTGGACGAGATGGTCGCGGGCGAGGCCGGGGGGCGGCTCGACGTGCTGGCGGCGGTCCGCGGGCTGCCGCGCCGGCAGCGGGAGGCCGTCGCGCTGCACTGCCTGCTGGAGTTCCCCGTGCCGGACGTCGCGCGCATCCTCGGCGTGAGCGAGGACGCCGCCGCGACGCATGTGGAGCGGGCGCGCGGGCGGCTGGACGGGCTCGTCGGCGCGGGGAAGGGCGAGGCGCGGTGAGCGGTCCTCGTGACGGCGCCGTGCGGGCCGTGCGGACGCCGTCCCGTGCGGGCCTGGACGGTGTCCTCGCCGATGCCGCGTCGGCCATCGCGTCCATGCCCGAGGAGGAGTTCGCCGTCGGGCTCGGCGACGTGGAGGAGGAGTTCCGGCGGCGGCAGCGCGACGACATCGTGCGGGCCAGGCACGCGTCGTTCGTCGCGTCGCTCGAACTGGACCGGGCCGCCTACGAGCTGGCGCGCCGCCACGAGGCGGACGGGAACCTGGGGGAGGCCGCCCGCTGGTACCGGATCGCGGCCGGCAACGACCACGCGGACGCCGCGCTGCGCCTCGGCCGGACGCTCGACCGGCTCGCCGGTTCGCGCGGCCGCGCGGATCTGCCCCTGGTCACCGAGGCGGCGCAGGCGTACGCGGAGGCTTACGCGGCGGGCCATCCGGAGGCCGCCGACCGGATCGACGCGATGCTCGCCGGTGTCCGGCCGGAGCCGCGGGCCCGCTGCCGCCGCGTCCGCGACGTCCGCGCGGACCAGGTGCTCAGCGAGGAGCGGATCCGGGAGCTGAGCCGGCACGCCGCGCGGTGCACCACCTGCCTGGCGGAGTTCGCGGGCCTGCTGAACAGCGTCTCGGCCGCGCTGCCGTCGGGTCCGGTGACCGATCCGTTCGCCTCAAAGGACTGATACCTCCCGCGCATCGAACAATGCGTTTTTCGTGTTGGACAGGTATCGTTCCCGTCTCCTATCGTCCGTTCCGAACCACTCTGCCGGACGGACGGAGGACGGACCTTGGTGCAGCTCACCGGACGCATGGTGATCGGCTTCGACCGCGTCGCCGGCACGGGGAGGGCGATCACCGCCGTCGATCCCCGCACCGGTGCGAGCCTCGACCCCGCGTACCGCTACGGCGACGAGGGCGACGTGGCACGCGCCTGCGCCCTGGCGGAGGCGGCGTTCGACGCCTACCGGGCGACGACCGCCGAGCAGCGGGCCGCGTTCCTCGAAGTGATCGCCGGCAAGCTGGACGCCCTCGCCGACGACCTCGTCCAGCGCGCGATGGCCGAGACGGGCCTGCCCGAGGCGCGGCTGACCGGCGAGGTCGGCCGCACCACCGGGCAGCTCCGGCTCTTCGCCGCCGACGTCCGCGCCACCGCCGCGCCCGGTTCACTGGACGGCCTCCGCGACGGCGACCGGCCGGTCCTGAGCACCGACCCCGCGAACGACGGCGGGCCCGAGATCCGGCAGGGCCGGGTGCCGCTCGGCCCGGTCGCGGTGTTCGGCGCGAGCAACTTCCCGTTCGCGTTCTCGGTGGCAGGCGGGGACACCGCGTCGGCGCTGGCGGCGGGCTGCCCGGTCGTCGTGAAGGCGCACGACGCCCACCCGGGGACCTGCGAGCTGGTCGGGCAGGCGGTGTCGGAGGCCGTCCAGGTCGCGGGCCTGCCCGAAGGCGTGTTCTCGATGCTGTACGGGGACGGCCCGACGCTCGGCATCGCGCTCGTCACCGACCCGCGCATCCAGGCCGTCGGGTTCACCGGGTCGCGCAAGGCGGGCCTCGCGATCGCGCGGGCGGCGGCGGACCGGCCGCGGCCGATCCCGGTCTACGCGGAGATGAGCAGCGTCAACCCGGTCTTCCTGCTCCCGGACGCCCTCGCGGCGCGCGGCGCCGAACTGGCCGAGGGGTTCGTCGGTTCGGTGACGCTCGGCGCCGGGCAGTTCTGCACCAACCCCGGGCTCGTCTTCGCGGTCGGGGGCCCGCACCTCGACGCGTTCCTGGACGCGGCCGCCAAGGGGATCGAAGCCGACCCCGGCGCGCCGATGCTCACGCCGGGCATCGCGAGCGCCTACGCGGAGGGCGTCCGGCGGCTCGAAGGCCGCCCCGGCGTGGAGATCATCGCGCGCGGGAGGGAACCCGACGCGGCGGCCGGCTGCCGGGCCGCGCTCGCGGTCGTGGACGCCGCCGACTTCGGCCCCGACCTGGAGCAGGAGATCTTCGGCGCCTGCTCGCTCGTGGTCCGCTGCGACGACCTCGACCAGGCCATCGACGTGGCGCGCGGCCTGGAGGGCCAGCTGACCGCGACGATCCACGGCAGGGGCGACGACGCGGCGCGGCTGCTGCCCGTCCTGGAGCGCCTGGCCGGCCGGATCCTGTGGGACGGCTGGCCCACCGGTGTGCGGGTCGGGCACGCGATGGTCCACGGCGGCCCGTTCCCGGCCACGTCCGACGCGCGCACGACGTCCGTGGGGAGCCTCGCCATCGAGCGTTTCCAGCGGCCGATCGCCTACCAGGGGGTGCCCCGATGAGCACGCCGGTCGTCACCGGGATGCGGGTCGTGCCCGTCGCCGGGCACGACAGCATGCTGCTCAACCTGGGCGGCGCGCACGGCCCGTTCTTCACCCGGAACGTGCTGCTGCTCACCGACTCGTCCGGCGGCACGGGCGTCGGCGAGGTGCCGGGCGGCGAGGGCATCCGCAGGACGCTGGAGGACGCCCGCGGCCTGATCGTCGGCAGGCCCATCGGGCGGTCGGACGAGATCCTGAACTCCGTCCGCGCCGCGTTCGGCCACCTGGACGCGGGCGGGCGCGGCCCGCTCACCCACGACACGCGGATCACCGTCCACGCGCTCACCGCGATCGAGTCGGCGCTGCTCGACCTGATGGGGCGGTTCCTCGGCGTGCCGGTCGCGGCGCTGCTCGGCGACGGCGTCCAGCGCCGCGCGATCCCGATGCTCGGCTACCTGTTCTATATCGGCGACCGGAACAGGACTGACCTTCCGTATGAAGCGCCCCCGAAGGACGCGGACGGCTGGTTCCGGGTGCGGCGCGAGGAGGCGCTGACGCCGGACGCGATCGTCCGGCAGGCGGAGGCCGCGCGGGAGCGGTACGGGTTCGCCGACTTCAAGCTCAAGGGCGGCGTGCTGCGGGGCGAGGAGGAGGCCGAGGCGGTGCGGGCGCTCGCCGCGCGGTTCCCGGACGCCCGCATCAACCTCGACCCGAACGGCGCGTGGTCGCTGGACGAGGCGATCCGCATCGGGACCGCGCTCAAGGACGTCCTCGCCTACGCCGAGGACCCGTGCGGCGCCGAACTGGGCTATTCCGGACGGGAGACGATGGCGGAGTTCCGCCGCGCGACCGGCCTGCGCACCGCCACCAACATGATCGCGATCGACTGGCGGGAGCTCGGCCACGCGATCCGGCTGGACGCGGTCGACATCCCGCTCGCCGACCCGCACTTCTGGACGATGCGCGGCTCGGTCCGGGTGGCGCAGCTGTGCGAGGCGTGGGGCCTGACCTGGGGCTCGCACTCCAACAACCACTTCGACGTGTCGCTGGCGATGTTCACGCACGTCGCCGCCGCCGCGCCCGGTGAGATCACCGCGATCGACACGCACTGGATCTGGCAGGACGGCCAGCGCCTCACCAAGGACCCGCTGCGGATCGTGGACGGGAGGATCGCCCTCCCCGACGAACCCGGCCTCGGCATCGACATCGACGAGGAGCGGCTGGCGGAGGCTAACCGGCTCTACGAGCGGCACGGGCTCGGCGACCGCGACGACGAGGCGGCGATGCGGTACCTCGTCCCGGGCTGGACGTTCGATCGCAAGCGACCCTCGCTCGTCCGCGACTGAGACCGCTGCGGGTAACATCGGGCCGACCCCGGTTCCCCCTATCTCCCAGGCGAGGACATGCAGCGGACGCCTCCGGCCGAGTACCGGCACGTCTACGAGTTCAGCATCCGGTTCGGCGACATCGACTCCCAGGGCCACGTGAACAACGTCAAGTTCCTCGGCTACCTGGAGGACGCGCGGCTGGAGATGTTCCACGGCGACCCGGTGCGCAAGGGCGAGCAGCCCGTCCGCGGCATGGTGATCTCGCGGCACGAGATCGACTACCGGCTGCCGCTGCTGCCGACCGTGTACCCGATCCGGGTGGAGACGTGGGTGACCGAGGCCCGCGCCGCCTCGGTCAAGCTCGCCTACGAGGTGCGGGACGACGAGCACGTGTACGCGCAGGCGACCTCGACGCTCGTCGCCTTCGACGTGGAGTCGAACCGGCTGCGCCGCTGGACGCCGGAGGAGCGCGAGTTCATCGGACGCTACGTGGTGCCCCGCGCATGACCACGCTGGCCGGGCCGCCGCCCGTGCTGGACGGGCCGCGGCCCGGTGTGCGGCTCCGCGTCGTCCAGGTGGCGGACGCGGAGGCCCTCGCCGCGCTGGTCCGGGAGAACCGCGAGTACCTGCGCCCCTGGGAACCGGAGCGGGACGAGCCGTACTTCACGGTGGACGGCCAGCGCGACAACCTGCACGACCTCGTCGAGGCGTACGCGACCGGCGAGATGTGGCCGGGCGCCGTCCTGGTCGACGGTGAGATCGCCGGGCGGATCACGCTCAACAACGTCCTGCGCGGCCCCCTGCAGAGCTGCTTCGTCGGCTACTGGGTGGCGCGCGCGCACGCCGGCCGCGGTGTCGCCACGGAGGCGCTCGGGCAGGCGCTGGACGTGGCGTTCGGCGGCATGCGCCTGCACCGCGTCGAGGCGTTCACGCGGCTCGACAACCACGCCTCCCAGCGCGTCCTGCTGAACAACGGCTTCAGGGCCGTCGGGACGGCCCGCCGCCACATTCACCTGGACGGACGCTGGCACGACGAGCGCCTTTTCGAATGCCTCGCCCCGTGGGACGACGGAGTGGCGCCGACCCCGCCGGCGTGACAACCGAGCTGTCACGGATAGGTAACAAGCGTTACAGCAATCCGTTTTCCGCCCTCTTCTCCCTCTAGTGTCGCGACGCGAATGTGGAGAACCCACGTGAAAGGGGCACAATGCGGCGCGTCTCACGAGGAGCGATGGCACTGCTGCTCGCCGCCGGAATGACCGGGGCGGGCGCAACGGCCGCCCAGGCGGCGATCACCACGCAGGCCGGTGCGGCACAGGCCGGTGCGGCCCAGGCGGGCGACATTCTCGCCCAGCTCAAGGCCATTCCCGGAATGCAGGTGACGGAGAAGACCTCGACGATTCCCGGCTACCGCTGGTTCTGGCTGGAGTACCGGCAGCCGGTCGACCACCGCAAGCCCTGGGGGCAGTGGTTCGAGCAGCGCATCATGCTGCAGCACAAGGCGTCGGACAAGCCCATGGTGCTCTACACCAGCGGCTACGACACGCCCGAGGTGATGTTCACCTCCGAGCCGACGGCCCTGGTCGGCGGCAACCAGATCTCGGTGGAGTACCGCTACTTCACCCCGTCCCGTCCCGAGCCGACCGACTGGTCCAAGGACAACATCTGGCAGGCCGCCACCGACGAGCACCGGCTCATCCGCGCGCTCAAGACCATCTACAAGGGCAAGTGGATCTCGACCGGCGCGAGCAAGGGCGGCATGACGGCCGTCTACCACAAGCGCTTCTACCCGAACGACGTCGACGGCAGCGTCGTGTACGTCGCGCCCAACGACGTCAACAACAACGACGACCGCGCCTACGACAAGTTCTTCACGACCGTCGGCGACGACCCCGAATGCCGCGCCCACGTCAAGGGGCTCGCCCGCGAGTTCCTGAAGCGCCGCCCCGCGATGCTCAAGCGCTTCAAGGCCGCCGCCGACGAGCAGGGCCTGACCTTCACCATCCTGCGCACGCAGGACCGCGCGTTCGAGAACTCCGTGATGGACTACGAGTGGGCGTTCTGGCAGTACAGCCTGCAGTCCGACTGCGCGTCGCTCCCGTCGGTCGACGCATCCGACGACGAGATCTACCAGACGCTCGACACCATCTCCGGGCTGTCTTTCTACAGCGACCAGGGGCTCGCGCCGTACATCCCGTACTACTACCAGGCGGGCACGCAGCTCGGCTGGCCGGCGCCGAAGTTCAAGAACCTGCGGCCGCTGCTGCGCTACGAGAGCAGCTACCAGCCGCGCACCTACGTCCCGCGTGACATCGCGATGCGGTTCGACCACGGCCGCGCCATGCGCGACATCGACCGCTGGGTGCGCCACAACTCGAACCACATGCTGTTCCTGTACGGCGCCAACGACCCGTGGGGCGCCGAGCCGTTCACCCTCGGCCGCGGTGCCCGCGACTCGGCCGTGTACGTGGCGCCCGGCATGAACCACAGCGCCCGCCTCATCGCCAGGCTGCCCGCCGACGAGCAGGCCAAGGCGATCGCGGACGTCCAGCGCTGGGCGGGCGCCGAGACCGGCGTCCAGACCTTCGGGCCGGCCCCGCGCGCCGACGACCCGCTCCAGCTCCAGCGCCCGCCGCTGTAGCAGGACGTCCCCCCGGCGAAGGCTCGCGGTGCGCCGGCTGTGCGCTGACCCCTGGCACAGCCCGGCGCACCGCCGTCTCCGGCGGCGCGGCTACTCGGGGGAGGCGAGCCAGGCGGCCGTGTTGCCGGGGAGCAGGTCGCCGTAGAGCGGGGCGCTGGTCAGCAGCGGGGCGCCCGGCGGGAGGCGCACCGGGTTCTCGCCGCAGTTCAGGGCGCAGGTGAGCGGGCCGCGCCGGAAGAACAGGGCCGTGCCGGGGGAGTCGAGCCACGCCACGTCCTGCGGCAGGCCGCCGTCCGTCAGGCGGCGGCGCTGCGCCAGCGCGTCGCGGTACCAGGCCAGCATGGACGACGGGTCGGACGCCTGCGCCTGCGCGGTCAGGGACGCCCAGTCCCGCGGCATCGGCAGCCACGGCCGGACGCCGGCGGCGGAGAACCCGTACGGTTCGGCATCGCCCGACCACGGCAGCGGGACGCGGCAGCCGTCCCGCCCGGCGAGTTCCCCGTTCGTGCGCGCGAAGATCGGGTCCTGGCGGGCCTCGTCCGGGAGGTCCGTCACCTCGGGCAGGCCGAGTTCCTCGCCCTGGTACAGGTACGCCGAGCCGGGGAGCGCCAACAGCAGCAGCAGTGCCGCCCTCGCTCTGGCACGTCCGGTCCCGGGGAAGCTCTCGGCCTGCTCGTAACGCGTCACGTGGCGGACGGAGTCGTGGCTGGACAGCACCCATGTCGGCGCGGCGCCGGTGGGCGCGACGGCCTTCAGCGCGGCGACGATCACGTCGTGGAACGCCGTCGCCGACCACGAGGCCAGTTGCAGGTCGAACTGGAAGACCTGGTGCAGTTCGTCAGGACGCAGATAGAGCGCGAGGTCTTCGGGGCCGTCCGTCCACACTTCGCCGATGGCCATGCGGTCGCCGTCGTACTCCTCCAGGATCCGCCGCCACCCGCGGTACACCTCGTGGACTTCCGGACGGCTGTAGATGGGGCCGGTCAGGACGCGGCGGTCGTCCGGCCCGAGGTCGCGGAACGACGCGTCCTTGAACAGGCCGGCGGCGACGTCGATGCGGAAGCCGTCCACGCCGCGGTCGAGCCAGAACCGCAGGATCTCCTCGAACTCCCGCCCGATCTCCGGGTCGCGCCAGTTGAAGTCCGGCTGCTCGCGCGCGTACAGGTGCAGGTACCACTCGCCGTCGTCCACGCGCGTCCACGCCGGGCCGCCGAACGCGGACGGCCAGTCGTTCGGCGGGTCCTCCTCGCCGGGACGTTCCCCCGGCCTCCCGGGACGGAAGATGTAGCGCGAACGCTCGGCCGAGCCCGGCGGCGAGGCCAGCGCCTCCCGGAACCAGCGGTGCCGGTCGGACGAATGGTTCGGGACGATGTCGACGATCAGCCGCAGCCCGTGCGCGTGGACGTCCGCGACGAGGGCGTCGAAGTCGTCCAGCGTGCCGAACCGGGGGTCGACGTCGCGGTAGTCGGCCACGTCATAGCCGCCGTCCGCCAGCGGGGACGGGTAGAAGGGGGTGAGCCACAGCGCGTCCACACCGAGGTCGCGCAGGTGGCCGAGCCGGGACCGGATCCCCTGGAGGTCGCCCTCACCGTTCCCGTCGGAGTCGGCGAAGCTGCGGACGTAGATTTCGTACACGACGGCGTTGCGCCACCACGGGATTCGCGTCATACACGCCGATCTACCCGATCAGTCCGCGGCGGTCACGCTCCCGGGGCGTTCACCATGCTCCGCGCCGCCATCGTGAAGTAGTCCCAGAGCTGCTTCTCCAGCGGCTCGGGCAGGTCGAGCTCCTCCACCGCGTCCCGCATGTGCTTCAGCCACCGGTCGTGCTGCGCCTCGTCGATGACGAACGGCACGTGCCGCATCCGCAGCCGCGGGTGCCCGCGCCGCTGGCTGTAGGTGTTCGGGCCGCCCCAGTACTGGATCAGGAACAGCCGCAGCCGCTCCTCGGCGGGACCGAGGTCCTCCTCGGGGTACATGGGGCGCAGATCGGGATCTTCCGCGACGCCCTGGTAGAAGCGGTGCACCAGCCGATGGAAGGTCTCCGCACCGCCGACCGCCTCGTAGAAAGTCACCTGTTCAGCCATAGCGCTCCCCACCATATGTGAGATGCGTCCCGATCCTCACCTTGATCGCTCACGGCGCCGCGGTGGCCACCGTGACGCCCGCCTCATCGAACGAGCGCTTGACGCGTTCGCGCAGCTCGCGGGCGATGTCGCCCTGCTTGCCCGGCGCGGTCTTCAGCACCACCCGGATCACGATGGCGTCGCCGGCGAGGGCCTGCACGCCCCACACCGACGGCTGCTCCAGGACGAGGTCCTTCCAGGCCGCCTCGCCGGCCATCCCGTCGGCGGTGGTCTGCAGGATCTCCTTGACCTTCTCGGTGTCCTCGTGGATGTCCACGGGGATGTCGAGGACGGCCCGGCCCCAGTTCTGCGACTCGTTCCCGACCTTCTTGATCTCGCCGTTCGGGACGTACCAGACGACGCCGTCGACGTCCCGCATCCGGGTGACCCGCAGCGTGACGGCCTCGACCGTGCCCTTCGCGCTGCCCACGTCGATGTAGTCGCCGACGCCGTACTGGTCCTCCAGCAGCATGAACAGCCCGGCGAGCAGGTCCTTGACGATGTTCTGCGCGCCGAACCCGACCGCGACGCCGATGACGCTCGCGCTGGCCAGGATGGGCGCGAGGTTGAGGCCGAGCGAGCCGAGGATGCTGAACAGCGCCGTCCCCATGATCAGGACGGACGCGATCGAGCGCAGCACCGAGCCGAGCGTCTGCGCCCGCTGGGCCCGCCGCCGGTTCAGCAGCACGGGGCTGCCCTCGAAGACCGCCCGGGACCGCTCGCGGGACCGCTCCGACATCGTGCCCTCGGCCATCCGCAGCGTGATCTTGGTGATCATGCGGTGCGCGATGTTCTTCACGACCAGCGCGATCACGAAGGTGAGGATGATCAGCAGCAGGGTGGTGAGGGGCCGGTCGAGCCAGGTCGCGAAGAACTTGGTGAAGCCGGTGTCGTGCGAGACGTTCCAGACCAGCCGGCACGCCGTGGTCGGCTTCGGGTCGCCGCAGGCCGACTCCGGGGAGCCCTTGTCGGCCCAGGGCAGCACGGACGGCCCGGCGAGCGCCGGAGCGGACCCCGTGAGAGACGTGGTGAGCGACGCGGCGAGCGCGGACCCAGCGAGCGACATGGTGCAGACCCTCCCCGGCCATTGTGGTGCCTCGCCACCTCGACCGTGGACCCCCGGCGCCGTACGAGCCCGATCGTAGGGGACGAAAACGACCGATTCGTACGGTGCCGGGGCGTGCGGTGCCGGGTGCGGCGGCGCGGCGCGGCCGGGGAGGGGCTGTCCGGCGAGCGTGTCCCGCGGGCCGGCGGCTGCCGCGCCTTTCCCGCCGCGGTCCGCGGGACACGCCCGGTCTGGGGGGGCCGGGTGCCGATCATGGGGAGCCGGTCGTCGAGGGAGCCGGTCGTGGGGGGCCGGGCCTCGGACGGGCGCAGGCTCAGCGGCGGCCGCCCGCCCCGCGGTGGAGCGGCTGGAGCACGCGCGCCAGCTTCATGGCGGCGCCCCCCACGTCGTCCACGTGGTGCATGCGCTCTCCCCACGACCACCAGAAGTAGTGGTCCTTCGTCTCGGGAGCCGGCGCGCAGGTGACGTCCTCCGCCAGACTCGCGGCCTCCGGGTTCACGACCCGCAGGAAGGCGGGCCCCGAACGGGTCCGGACGACGCGGGCGACGAGCCCCCGCGTGTCGAGTTCGTGCTCCAGCTCTTCCAGGTAGCCGACGCGTCTGTCGCTGACCACCGTGACACCCCCTCCATGGGCGAGGACCGGGCGCTGACCGGACCGGCCGGATGATCGACTCTGTGAATCCGTCCGGTCACTCGGGGCGAGAATTGCAACTCTCACACTGGCGGGTCAAGAGACCGGCCGTCCGCCGAAGTACCGGATTACCCCACTTCAGAGGAAGGCTCTCCTCCCGCGGAGGAAGAATCTCTACCCACGGAGGATGGGATGCCTCCGACCCCCGCCCTCTTCTGCGAAACCGCTTGGCGGCCCCCGTGGCGGGGGTTACGCTGCGTGCGCGAGAGATTATCTGTCGTGGCCATCTAGCGACCGGTCGCCGTGGCAGGGACGATCGCCCTCCCCAGGGGAACGGCGTCCCGGCACGACGTGAGGAGGCCGGAGTCGATGTCGGATCCCCCCCGGAAAGAGACCGAAGTGGCTCGCCGGATCCGCGCGCACGCTCTGGCCCGGGGGCAGGGCCCGGTCCAGATCGCGCAGGAGATCCACGAGCAGTGCGGGCCGCTGTTCGGCACCAGCCGGGTCAAGGCGCACCGCCTCGCCCACGGCGTGGCACTGTCCGACATCGTGGCGCAGGTCAAGGCGCTCTACGAGGTGGACGGCAAGCCGGCGCCCCGGCTCGGGGAGACGCTGCTGTCGGCCTACGAGAGCGGGTACAAGCGACCCGGTCCCGAGTACCTGCACTACATCTGCGCCGTCTACCGGGTCGAGCCCGACGCGCTCGACTACCAGAGTCCCTGCATCTGCGGCCGCGGCCACGCGGCCCGCACGGGCGCCCCCGGCGTCCCCCCGCCGCGCGCCGCCGAGCGGCGCCCGGCGGCACCGGCCGCCGACGCGCTCGTCGGCGCCATCGTCCCGAGGGGCGAGGAACGCCCCTGGATCACCGTTAACGACTTACGGGGCCCCGACCGCGCCGAGGGCCCCCTGACCATTGATGTGGGAGAGGAGGACATCGTGCTTCGTAGGACCCTTCTGCAACTGCTGGCCGGAGCGGGCGTGGCGCTCGACGGCCAGTTCCTTGGGGCCGTCGACAACCTGCGCCGCAAGATGGACGACACCCTGGTCGGCGCGACCGTCTCGCCGACCATGCTGGACCAGTGGGAGGAGACGACCTACGGCTACGGCCGGCAGTACCAGGCGACCCCGTCCCTCCGGATGCTCTGCGACGTCCTGCTGGACTTCAGCGAGGTGCGCCGGATGTGCGACAAGCGGCAGCCGGTCGAACTCCAGGAGCGGCTGTGCCGGATCGCGGCGCAGCTGTCCGGGTTGTCCGGGCTGATCATGATCAACCTGGGCGACCACCGGCTGGCCCGCTCGTTCTTCCGGACCGCGCGCACCGCCGCCGACGAGACCGGCGACCGGCAGCTGCGCGCCTGGGTGACCGTCCGCGAGTCCCTGGTGCCGATGTACTACGGCGATCCGCGCGAGGCGCTGCACCTGGCCCGCAAGGCCCAGGACCTCGCCGGCCGGACGCCCGGCGTCGCCGCCGCGATGGCCCCGGCCGTGGAGGCCCGCGCGCTCGGCATGCTCGCGCTGCGCGGGCGCGGCGACGCCGCGCCGAGCGCCCGCCGGGCCCTCGTCCGCGGCCGCTCGGTGTTCGACCAGCTCTCCACGACCGACACCGGCGACCTGGTGTTCGGGTTCACCGACCGGCAGATGGCCTTCTACGAGGGCGACACCTTCACCAACCTCGGCGACCACCGGCACGGCGACGAGGTGCTCAGCCACGCCCTCACCCTCTATTCGCCCACCGACCGCGTCGACCTGACGCTGGTGCGCCTCGACCGCGCGATGTGCAAGCTCCACGCGGGCCATCCCGACGCCGCGCTCAACGCGGGCCGGGAGGCCATCCTCGACCTGCCGACCGCCCACCGGTCCGACATCCTCGTGCACCGGGCCCGCCAGATCGGCGCGGCCGTGTCGGCCAAGCACGGCGAGATCCCCGCGTTGAAGGACTTCTACGAGGCGCTCGCCGGCCCCTCGGTGCAGAGCCCGGCCTCCGTCCCCCCGGCCGAGCAGGTCTGACCTCGCATGGGCAGCACCTCCTCGCAAGGCCACCTCGTCCGGCGGCAGGACGAGCCCCCCGTATGGAGTTTCGGCGACCTCTGGATCCGCCGCTACCACGCCGCCGACCACGGCACCGTCCTGGCCCTGCACCGCGAGGGCCTGGCCCAGGTCGGCCTCCGCCCCGGCGACGGCGTCTACTACGACCACGACTTCTTCCGCATGGAGGACATCTACCTGCGCAACGACGGCGAGTTCCTCGTCGGCGAACTCGGCGGCCGCATCGTCGCGATGGGCGGCCTGCGGCGCGCCGACCTCATCCCCGGCGGGCACGCCCGCGCGTTCGGCGGCTACGCCCCAGGTTCCCCCACCCTGGACGCCGTGGAGATGGTCCGCCTGCGCGTGCTGCCCGCCGTCCAGCGCCGCGGCTACGGGGCCGCGGTCGTCCGTGCCCTGGAGGAGCGGGCCGCCGAGTACGGCTACCGCGTCCTGCGCGCCGACACCACCGAGCTCCAGGCCCCGGCGCTGGCGCTCTACCGCACGTTCGGCTGGCGGGAGACCCGGCGGGAGACCATCGGCGGCATCGTCAACATCTACCTAGAGAAACTCCTCCGCTGACGGAGGAGAAAAACCATGAACAGGGCACAACCCCCTCCTGGAGGCTTCCCAACCCCAGGAGGGGGTCGCTGTGTCGCACGGGTGTTCCGTGCGTGTTCTTGTGAAAGCGTAGCGCGATCCCCGAGTGCGTCCTAGGGCGGGGGTTCAGGAAACCTTCAGGTGCGGCGGCCTCCCACCACCTGCATCAGGGGGTAGCGGTGCCGCCGGATGCCGGTGAAGCCGCGCGCGGCGAGCGCGCGGGTGACCTCGCGGTCGCCGAAGAAGGTGAAGCCGGTGGCGCGGCGGAGCAACTCGCCGCCGATGCGGGCGCTGGGCAGCGGGGAGGGCCGGCGCGAGGTGAGGATGATGAGCCGCCCGCCGGGCTTGAGGACGCGGGTCATGCCGTCCACGGCCCCCCACGGGTCGTCGAACAGGTAGAGGGCGCCGAAGCAGCAGACGGCGTCGAACACGCCGTCGCGGAACGGGAGGTCGACGGCGTCGCCGCGGACATAGCCGACGTTCCCCCGCGGGTCGCGGACGGCCTGGGCGAGCATGGTCTCGGAGGCGTCCAGGCCGACGACGAGGCCGCCCGGCGCGACGCCCTCCGCGAGGGCGCGGGTGACGTTGCCGGGGCCGCAGGCGACGTCCAGCACCGTCGCGGGCCGGTCGGCGGCGAGGCCGAGCCAGTCGCGGGCCATCGCGTGCTCGGCGGCGGTGCCGGGGCCGAACGGCCAGCCCTTGGCGACGTTGAAGCCGATGGGGCGCCAGACCTTCTCGTAGATCCGCGGCAGGAACGCCGACTCCATCGCCGACTGGGCGAGGGACGGCTTCGCCGGCGGCCCGAGCAGGTCGAGGTAGCCCGCGGCCGGGGCGGGTGCCTCGGGCGGCTCGCGGAGCAGGTCGAGGACCCGGTCCGCGGTGGTCGGCGGCGTCACCGTGCTCATCCCGCTATTAGACCACGAGTCAATTCGTCCGAACCGGCCGGGAGGTCCAGCCCGGTCCGCGCGGCCAAGAACGTGAGCGTGTCGGTCATCAGATCGGCCGAGCGGCTCACCGAGCGGGCGGCGTGGCCGACCTCGGCCTCGTTGCGCAGCAGGATCGGGGCGTCGGACGCGGTCGCGTGCTGGAGGGCGGCGCACAGCTTGCGCGCGTGCAGCGGATCCACCCGGGTGTCGCTGCCGAACGTCGTGAACAGGACGGCCGGGTACGCGGTCCCGGCGTGGACGTTGTGGTACGGGGAGTAGCCGACGAGCCAGCCGAACTCCTCGGGGTCGTCGGCCGTCCCGTACTCGTCGTTCCAGGTCTGGCCGAGCCCGAACCGCTCGTAGCGCACCATGTCGAGGAGGGGCGCCGAGCAGACCACCGCCCGGTACAGGTCGGGGCGCTGGGTGAGGGCCGCGCCGACGAGCAGGCCGCCGTTGGAACCGCCCGAGATCGCCAGTTGCGCGGGCGTGGTCAGGCCGTCCGCGACCAGCTTCTCCGCGGCGGCGTGGAAGTCGTCGAACACGTTCTGCTTGCGGTCCCGCATGCCCGCGCGGTGCCACTCCTCGCCCTCCTCGGACCCGCCGCGCAGGTTCGCGATCGCGTAGACGCCGCCCGCCTCCACCCACGCCAGGATGCTCGCCGAGTAGGACGGCGTGAGCGAGATGTTGAAGCCGCCGTAGCCGTACAGGATCGCCGGCCGCGGGCCGGACAGGCCGGGGCGGGACGCGACCAGCATCCGCACCCGCGTCCCGTCGCGCGAGGTGTAGACGACCTGGCGCGTCTCGATCTCGGGCACGGCGACCGTGCCCGGCGCCGACGCCCACGGCGTGGTCTCGCCGGTGCGGGCGTCATAGCGCAGCACCGACGACGGCGTGACGTTGTCGGTGTAGCCGAACCACGCCTCGTGGCCGCCCTCGGGCCGCTCGATGATCCCGCCGATCGAGCCGAGGCCCGGCGTCGGCACGCTCCCGATCCGCTCACCCGTCTCCAGGTCGTGGACGGTGATCTCGCTGATCGCGTGCCGCGTCCACCCGGCCAGCAGGACGGGACGCTCCAGGCCGTCCAGGACGGCGAAGTCGGTGAGGACGGCCTCCGGGTCCTGCGGGACGAGGTCCCGCCACCGCTCGTAGGACGGGTCGGCCGGGTCGGCGACGCACAGCCGGGACCGCGGCGCGTCCCGGTCGGTGAAGATGTAGGCGCGGCCGTCCCGCCCGACGTGCAGGCCGGTGCCGGCGTCCACGCCCTCCTGGACGGCCCGCAGCACCGGCGCCTCCAGCGGCGACGCGGACAGGTCCGCGATCCACAGGTCGTTGCGCGGCGCCGTGCCCTGCGACGACGACACCGTCAGCCAGCGCCCGTCCCGGCTGACACCGACCCCGTAGTAGTTGGTCTTGTCCATCCCCGCACCGAAGATCAGCACGTCGTCGGTGTCGGGCTCGGTGCCGACCCGGTGCAGGTAGACGCGCCGGTGGTACTGCTCCTCGCCCGCCGGGACCTCCCGCGCGGGCAGCCGCCGCGCGTAGTAGTACGCCTCCCCGCCCGGCAGCCACGCCACCGACGAGTAGCGCGCCCGGTCGATCGGCCCCTCGATCCGCTCGCCGGTCGCGACGTTCATCACGTACAGCAGGGACTCCTCGTCCCCGCCGGTCGAGACCTTGTAGGCGAGGCGGCGCCCCTCCTTGTCGGGCTGCCAGCCGTCCAGCGTCGTCGTCCCGCCCTCGTCGAGGGCCATCGGGTCGACCAGGACCCGTTCGGAGCCGTCCGGGTCCACCGTGTAGAGGACGGGATGCTCCTGGTCGGCGGCGCGCCGGGTGAAGAACCGCCGCTCGCCCCGCCACACGGGGGAGCCGACGCTGCCCGCGCCGAGCAGTTCGCCGAGCCGCTCGCGCAGCCGGTCCCGCCCCGGCAGCGCGTCCACGACCTTGTGGAAGAGCCGGTCCTGCGCGGCGAGCCACTCCGCGGTGTCGCCGGCGTCGGCGTCCTCCAGCCACCGGTACGGGTCCGCGACCCGGTGACCGTGGATGTCCTCGACGATGTCCTGGCGGTGCGCGGGCGGATACGGCGTCATGTATGCACTGTATTGGCCGTTCCGGGCAACCCGTCCCGCACACTCCGACTCGCCGCGAACCGGCCCCCGCGTTCGATCCGGCCGCCGACGGGGGATTATTGGGGTAGCGAACGGGCTCCAACAGACGCCACACTGATGAAGGTCGGTTCGCCCCTTGGGGAGGTCCTCATGGCGAGTGCGCAGGAACCGGAGACAATAACCGGGCCTCGGTTCGAGGCGCGGTCGCCCGCGCCCGCCGAGGCAGACGCACAGCGGAAACCGGCGGAGGCCGTCTGATGCGGCAGGTCCTCCTCCTGAACGCGACGTACGAACCACTCACCACGCTCCCGCTGCGGCGGGCGGTCTGCCTCGTGCTCCGGGAGAAGGCCGAGATCGTCCACCACGACACCTCGGGCGCGGTGCTGCACTCCGCGACGATGACGGTGGAGGTGCCGTCCGTCATCCGGCTGCGCCGCTACGTCCGCATCCCGTTCCGTACCCGCGTCCCGCTGACCCGCGCCGCGCTGATGCGCCGCGACAGCTTCCGCTGCGTCTACTGCGGCCGCCGCGCCGAGACCATCGACCACGTCCACCCGCGCAGCCGCGGCGGCAAGCACGCCTGGGAGAACTGCGTCGCCTCCTGCATGACCTGCAACCACCGCAAGGCCGACCGCCTCCTGTCCGAACTCGGCTGGACGCTCACCATCACCCCCGCCGTCCCCCGCGGCGCCCACTGGCGCCTCATCGGCCTCGTCCACGACGGCGACCCCCAATGGGCCCCCTACGTGGCCGCATAACCCGGGGGCGACCCGCTCCGGGCGCTGGGGCGCCCTCCGCGTGCCTGCCCGTGACCGGTGGTTGGGGCTTATCCTGGTGGCGTGCCTCGTTATGACTATCGTTGCCGGGCTTGCGGGTCGACCTTTGAGGTCTCTCGTCCGATGATCAACGCTTCCGACCCGGCGCCGTGCCCGGAGGGGCATGGCGACACGGTGAAGCTGCTGTCCACGGTCGCCGTCACCGGCACGTCGCGGGGGGCCGCGCCGGCGCCGAAGCCCGTCGGCGGCTGCTGCGGCGGGGGCTGCTGCTCCTAGCCGTTCTGGGCCGCGCGCATCGCCCTGCCGGTGGCCGCCGCGTCGTAGTTCGGCGGGACGCCCTGCAGCAGGACGACCGTGCCCTCCATGTTGTCGGTGCGCATGGGGAGGATCTCCCGGTAGGCGTCCGACCGGTACCAGGCGCGGGCCTTGTCCATGTCGGGGAACTCGATGAGGACGTAGCCCCCCTCCACCGGGCCCTCGATCACCTCGGTGTCGGTCGCGTGGACGAGGAAGCGGCCGCCGAACGGGTCCATGGTGTCCTGGATGCGCTCGATGTAGACGAACACGTCGTCGTGGAGCGGCGGCTGGGGGCGCAGGTGGGCGAGTGCGTAGGCGGTCATCGCGAAATCCTTCGAGTGGTGGCTGCCGGGCTGTTCGCCTGGCAACCACCACTCTGCCCTGCACGGGGAATGGAGGCGATTACCTCGGGGGTAATGCCCGTCGCTCAGCCGTTGAGGCGCTCCACCTGGGAGACGTCGCGGGCCGCGCCGGTGGAGGCGGAGGTCGCCATCGCGGCGTAGGCGCGGAGGGCGGCGCTGACCGGGCGGTGGCGGTCGCGGGGGCGGTAGCCGCCGAGGTCGGCGAGCAGCTTCTCGCGGCGGATCTCCAGCTCGTCGGCCGGGACGTCCAGTTCGAGGACGCGGTTCGGGATGTCGATCACGACGCGGTCGCCGTCCTCGACGAGGGCGATGACGCCGCCGCCCGCCGCCTCCGGGGAGGCGTGCCCGATGGACAGGCCCGAGGTGCCGCCGGAGAACCGGCCGTCGGTGACCAGCGCGCACGCCTTGCCGAGCCCGCGTCCCTTGAGGAAGCTCGTCGGGTACAGCATCTCCTGCATGCCGGGGCCGCCCTTCGGGCCCTCGTAGCGGATCACGACGACGTCACCGGCCTTGATCCTGCCGCTGAGGATGCCCTCGACGGCGTCGTCCTGCGACTCGAAGACGACGGCGGGGCCGGTGAAGGTCCACAGCTCCTCCTCGACGCCGGCGGTCTTCACGATCGCGCCGTCGGGGGCGATGTTGCCGCGCAGGACGGCGAGGCCGCCGTCGGCGGTGTAGGCGTGCTCGACCGAGCGGATGCAGCCGTTCTCGCGGTCCAGGTCGAGCGACTCCCAGCGGGCGCTCTGCGAGAACGCCGAGGTGCTGCGGACGCCGCCGGGCGCCGCGTGGAACATCTCGACGGCCTCGGGCAGGACGCCGGGGGATCGGACGTCCCACTTGGCGACGAACTCGTCCATCGACGCGGAGTGGATCGAGTGCGCGGAGCTGTGCAGCAGCCCGCCCCGGTTCAGCTCGCCGAGCAGGGCGGGGATGCCGCCGGCGCGGTGGCAGTCCTCGACGTGGTACTTGCCGGTCGCGGGGGCCAGCTTGCAGACGCACGGGACGCGGCGGGACACCGCGTCGATCTCGGTCAGCCCGAAGTCGGCGCCGGCCTCGGTCGCGGCGGCGAGCAGGTGCAGGATCGTGTTGGTGGAGCCGCCCATGGCGACGTCCAGCACCATGGCGTTCTCGAACGCCTCGCGGGTGGCGATGTTCAGCGGCAGGACGGACTCGTCGTCGCCGTCGTAGTAGCGCTTGGCGACCTCGACGACGGTGCGGCCGGCGTCCTGGTAGAGGCGGCGGCGGGCGGTGTGGGTGGCGAGGACGGTGCCGTTGCCGGGCAGCGCCAGCCCGATCGCCTCGGTGAGGCAGTTCATCGAGTTGGCGGTGAACATGCCGGAGCAGGACCCGCAGGTCGGGCAGGCGCTCTCCTCCATCTCCAGGAGCTTGTCCTCGGCGATCGAGCCGTCCGCCGAGGCGATGATCGGGTCGATCAGGTCGAGCTTGTTGCCGTCCATGACGCCCTCGACCGGCTTGCCGGCCTCCATCGGGCCGCCGGAGACGAACACGGTCGGGATGTTCAGCCGCAGCGCGGCCAGCAGCATGCCCGGGGTGATCTTGTCGCAGTTGGAGACGCAGACGAGGGCGTCGGCGCAGTGCGCGTTGACCATGTACTCGATCGCGTCGGCGATGATCTCGCGGGACGGCAGCGAGTACAGCATGCCGTCGTGGCCCATCGCGATGCCGTCGTCGACGGCGATGGTGTTGAACTCGCGGGGCACGCCGCCGGCCTCGCGGACGGCGCCCGCGACGACCTTGCCGACCTCGTCCAGGTGGACGTGGCCGGGGACGAACTGGGTGAAGCTGTTGGCCACCGCGACGATCGGTTTGCCGAAGTCCTCGCGTTCGACGCCGCTGGCGCGCATGAGGGCGCGGGCGCCCGCCATGTTCCTGCCGTGCGTGACCGTGCGTGACCTGAGCGGTGGCATGGGGACCTCTCCAACCTGTGACGTGCCGAGCCGAACTTCCGGGAGCGTGCCCGCAGCGGCGGATCGCGGCGCTGCGGCCGGCTCAGCGGAGGTCGCGCGGGCCGGCCTGTGACGACTTCGATGCTACCAACCGGCGGGCGGGCATGAGAAAAGCCGGGACGCGGCCGTCCCGGCGGGCGTCGGCCCGGGTGGGAACGGTCGTCCCGGCGTGGATGGTGCCCGGCACGGCGGGATCCCGGCGGGGCTCGCCGTTGAGCCCGTGCGGGGCGGGCGGCCCGGGGAAGCAGGCCGCCCTCGGCCCTACCGGCCGGACGTGCCGGCCGGACTCAGTCGGGATACTTGGGCGGCAGGGCCTTCTCCGCCGCCTGGAAGATGCGCCGCACGTCGCCGTCGGTGAGGATCTTCGGGCGCCGCCGCAGGTAGGCGCGGGCCCGGTTGCCCGCGTAGACGTCGACGTCGCGCACCCGCATGACCTTCCACGGGATGGACGGCCCGTAGATCGCCACGGACGGCTGCACCGGCACCTCGAAGCCCACCCGCTCGGCGAGGATGCTGCTGGCCATCTGGGCCTCCCAGCGGGCCTCGTCCAGCCGGTCCTTCTTGTTGAAGGGCCCGTGGAAGAGCTTCATGTGGGACATGGTGCGCACGGGGAGGCGCTTGTCCCACTTCTCGGAGTCGATGGCGTAGACGCCGCTCGGCCCGATCACCAGGTGGTCGATCCGCCCGTCGCTGACGCCGTCGTCGTCGCGCGGCACGGCCCGCGCGTGCAGCACGAGGTAGCCGCTGCGCTGCAGGGCCTTCAGCTGCCGCTCGGTGCGCCGCTCGGCGGCCGACGACTTCTGCCAGGCGGCGACGGACGAGCTCTTGCGCGAGCTGCGGACCACGTCGCCGACGACCACCAGGACCGCGACGGCGATGCCGAGCCGCCAGCCCGAAAGGACCGCGGCGGCGGCGCCCACGAGGACGGCCGCGCCGGCCCGCCACGCCCAGCGGCGGATCTTGGGGTCGTCGAGCAGGACCGCGGCGGTGCGCTCGGCGGCGCGCTCCTCGGACTGCCCGTCGGGACTCTCCTTCACCGGAGCCTGGTGGTGGTGCTCACGCGTCTCCTCCGTACGTGCCTCCTCCGCCTCGGCTCCGGCCGGGGGCTGGCCCCTGGCTCCCTGCGTGTTGCCCCGCTCCATGATCGCCATGAGTGACGCTCCGTGTTCCTTTCCCCTCGGGGGCATGATCCTCCGAGCGCAGAGTAATCATCCGGCCGGTCGGCGACTAGTCATCGGGGGTTAATAGTTTTGTCGCCCTCCGGTCAGTGAGTAACTTACGCGGCGGAGGGGTACGCCGACACTCTCCACCTTTCCTCGCCTTATCGTCCCTGCCCTCTTTGATGCCCGCGCACACGGCGTCTAGCGTTCCGGTTCGTGACACAAACACATGACCTCAGCGCCACCCGGATGGCAGCGGCCGTCCGCGCCCGGGACCTGTCTCCGGTCGAGCTCACCGACCACTACCTGGACCGCATCGAACGGCTGAACGCCCAGGTGGGCGCCTATGTGACGGTCACCGCCGAGCGGGCCCGCGAGGAGGCGCGGCGGGCCGAGAAGGCGGTGCTGGACGCGGCGGACCCGGCGGACCTGCCGCCGCTGCACGGCGTCCCGGTCCCGATCAAGGACCTGAACATGGTCGACGGGGTCCGGATGACCTTCGGCTCGGCCGCCTACACCGAGCTGACCGGATTCGCCGACGACCATGTGGTGACCAAGCTGGCGCAAGCGGGGTCCGTGCTGCTGGGCAAGACGACGACGCCCGAGTTCGGGCTGCCCTGCTACACGGAGGGTGACGTCGCGCCCCCGGCCCGCACGCCCTGGGATCTCACCAGGTCGGCGGGCGGTTCCAGCGGCGGCGCCGCGGCGGCGGTCGCGTCCGGGCTGGCGCCGGTCGCGCAGGGCAGCGACGGCGGCGGCTCGATCCGGATCCCGAGCAGCGCGTGCGGGCTCTTCGGGATCAAGCCGACCCGCGGCCGGGTCTCCGCCGGACCGGTCATCCCCGACCTGTTCGGGCTGTCGACGAACGGGCCGATCGCCCGGACCGTCCGCGACGCGGCCCTGCTGCTGGACGTGATGGCCGGCCACATGCCCGGCGACCTGTACCGGGCGCCCGCGGCGGACGGGCCGTTCCTCGCGCACGCCGACCGGGCGCCGGGCCGGCTGCGCATCGCGCGGAGCATGCGGCCGCCGGTGCCGGGCGTCGAGGTCCACCCGGACTGCGCCGCCGCCTACGAGGCCGCCTCGGAGCTGCTGGCGGAGCTGGGCCACGAGGTCGTGGACCTGCCCGAGGTGCTCGGCGCCGACCTGCTGCCGCACTTCGCGACGCTGTGGGGCGTGATGGCGACGATGACGCCCGTCCCGGAGGAGGGCGAGCACCTGCTGCAGCCGCTGACCCGCTGGCTCCGCGGGCTCGGGGAGGCCGCCACCGCGCCGCAGCTGATGCAGTCGCACGCCGCGCTGCAGGGGGCGCTGCGGGCCGCGTTCCCGGTCACCGACCAGTTCGACGCGATCCTGCACCCGACGCTCGCGTCGCCGCCCGTGCCGATCGGCCACTTCCACGACCAGGAGCCGGCGGAGAACTTCCGGCGGCAGACCCACTTCACCCCGTTCACGGCCGTCTACAACGTGTCCGGGCAGCCCGCGGTGAACGTCCCGCTGCACTGGAACGACGCGGGCCTGCCGATCGGGATCATGCTGGCCGGGCGGCTCGGCGGCGAGGGCACGCTCATCTCGCTGTCCGCGCAGCTGGAGGAGGCCCGCCCGTGGATCGGCCGCAGGCCGGAGATCTGGACGGCGTGAGGCCGCCCGCCCCGGGCATGCTGCAGGCGTGGGCGACGACGAACTGATCAGGCTGGCCGGACGGCACGGGGTCGCGACCCGCTACACCGACTGGCGCGGCCGGGAGGCGGCGGTCGCGCCGGACACGCTCGTCGCGGTCCTGGCGGCACTCGGGGTCGACGCGTCGGCGCCGGGCGCCGTCCGGACGGAGCTGGAGCGGGCCGCCGGCACCGCGCGCGGCCTGCCGCCGGTCGTCGTCGTCCGCGACGGCGACGGCCTGCCGGGATACCCGGACGCGGCCGTCGAGCTGGCGACCGGCGAGACCGTCCCGGCGACGGAGGCCCTGCCGCTCGGGTGGCACCGCCTGCGCGCGGGCGCCGAGAGCGCGCCGCTGCTGGTCGCCCCGCGCAGGCTGGCGGTGCCCGGCCGGCTGCGCGGGTTCACCGTGCAGCTGTACTCGGTGCGGTCCCGCGCGTCCTGGGGGATCGGCGACCTGCGCGACCTGGCCGACCTCGCGTCGTGGAGCGCCCGCGCGCTGGGCGCCGGGTTCACGCTGATCAACCCGCTGCACGCCGCCGAGCCCGTCCCGCCGGTCGGCCCGTCGCCGTACTCGCCGATGAGCCGCCGCTTCGCCGCCCCGATCTACCTGCGCGTCGAGGACCTCCCCGAGTACGCGGCGCTGCCGCCCGGAGACCGCGACCGCCTGGCCGCGCTCGCCGAACCGCTGCGCATCCCCGGCGGCACCATCGACCGGGACGCGGTCTGGACGGCCAAGCTCCAGGCGCTCGAACCCCTGCACCGCCTCCCGCGCGGCACCGAGGCGCAGCGCGACTACGAGGCGTTCCGCGCCCGGGAGGGGACGGCGCTGACCGCGTTCGCGACCTGGTGCGCGCTCACCGAGGAGCACGGCCCGGACTGGCGCCGCTGGCCCGCCGGGCTGCACGACGCCGGCGGCGCCGCCGTCGCCGCCGAGGCCGCTCGCCTCGCCGGCCGCGTCGACTTCCACACCTGGCTCCAGTGGCGCCTGGACGGCCAGCTGGCGGCCGCGCAGCGGGCGGCCCGGGACGCGGGGATGCCGGTCGGGATCGTCCACGACCTGGCGGTCGGGGTCGCGCACGGCAGCGCCGACTCCTGGATCTACCGGGACCTGTTCGCGCCCGGCATGAGCGTCGGCGCGCCGCCGGACGAGTTCAACCAGCGCGGCCAGGACTGGGGCCAGCCTCCCTGGCATCCGCACCGCCTCGCCGGCGCCGCCTACGTCCCGTTCCGGGAGATGCTCGCGGCCGCGTTCCGGCGCGGCGGCGGGCTGCGCCTCGACCACGCCATGCAGGTGTCGCGGCTGTGGTGGGTGCCCGAGGGCGGCTCGCCGGCCGACGGCACCTACGTCCGCTACGACCGGGACGCGCTCCTCGGCTGCCTCGCCTGGGAGGCCGAGCGCGCCGGCGCCGTCGTGGTCGGCGAGGACCTCGGCACCGTCGAACCCGAACTCCGGGACGGCCTGTCCGACCGCGGCATCCTCGGCACGTCCCTGCTCTGGTTCGAACGCGACGCCGGGGGGCGCCCCAAGCCTCCGGACGAGTGGCGCGAACTGTCCCTGGCCACGGTCGGCACGCATGACATGCCGCCCATCGTCGGCTTCGTCCACGGCGACCACATCGCGCTCCGCGACCGGCTGGGCCTGCTCACCCGTCCCCGCGAGGACGAGGAGGACGACCACCGCCGTCGGCTGAACGACTGGCTGGTGCTGCTCCACGAGGAGGACCTGCTGCCCGCCCCGCCCGCCGAGGTCATGCGGGCCCTGGCCGACGGCTCCACCGTTCACGACGAGCAGATCGTCGCCGCCCTGCACGCGTTCCTCGACCGGACCCCCGCCCGCCTGACGGGCATCTCCCTCGCCGACGCGGTCGGCGAGCGCCGCACCCAGAACCAACCGGGCACCACCGACGAGTACCCCAACTGGCGCGTCCCCCTGGCCGACTCGGCCGGGATGCCCGTCCTTCTGGAGGACCTCCCGGACGCGATCAGGTCAGCGTGGCGGTGATCCGCTCGGTCACGTCGTGCAGCAGCGTGTCCGGACGCAGGTCGGCGTCCGCGATCGCCGAGAAGAGCGCGGGCAGGCCGGGCAGCGGGTAGGAGCCGTCGGCGTCCGCCAGTGCCTTGCGGCCGAGCGGCTGGTGGGACAGCGACTTGCGGGCGCGGGTCCACGCCGTCTGGACCTCCTCCGGAGACGGGACGCCGAACCCGTGCCCGACCGGCGCCGCGTGCCGCAGCTTGACGAGGGCGCCGTCGGTGAAGTCGGCGGCCAGCCTGCACCGCTCGGTGAGATCGGCGCGCACCGCGTCGTCCAGCCGGGTCACGACCGTGCAGGGCGTGCGGCAGCGCGCGGCGCAGTCGCCCAGCGCGGACGCGACCTGGCTGTGCTGCCGGTCGAGGTAGGCGCGCCAGCCGGGGCCCGGCTCCTTCGCGACGCGGAGCGTCCGCTCGCAGGCGGACCGCTCCGGGCGGGTGTGGTCGCACATCCGCGGCGAGCCCGGCTCGACGGGCACGCCGAACCGGCTGCCCGCGCCGGTCACCGACGCGCCGATGAGGGCCGGGTCGCCGGCGTGCCCGAGGACGGGCTCCCAGGCCAGCATCGGCAGGTACTCGCTCGCGATGTGGACGGCCGCCACCAGCGCGGCCATGTCGCGCCGGTACCAGCGGATCGCGATGACCTCCAGCAGCAGCGCGTAGGCGGGCCGCAGGCTCGCCAGGGCGCCGCGCGGGCGCTCCCGGGCCGCCTGCGGCATCCGGCTGGCGCGGGCCCGGTCGAGCAGGTCGCGCGGGACCTCGCCGACGGCCTCCGGCATGCCGAAGTCCTCGGCGTCCAGGTCGAGGACGCGCTGCCCGAACGCGCACAGCGCCGCGACCGCCGCCCGGCGGCCGTCGGCGGCGAGCGTGCCCTGCGTGATCAGCGCCTCCAGGTCGCCGAACGCGTACCGTCGCGCGAGCGCCGTCAGCACGTCATGTGCGGTCTCCATACCACCGTCCTCCAGCCCCCACCCGCCGCCATTCAAACGGACGAGCTCCGCTCGGCGACCGTCCTCCAGCCCCCACCCGCCGCCATCCAACGGACGAGCTCCGCTCGGCGACCGTCCTCCAGCCCGGCCCCGTGACCATGCGATGGTTGCATGGTCACGGGGTTCGTGGGCGGGTGTCAGGCGGAGGCGGCGTCCTTGGCGCGGGCGCGCAGCGCGCGGGCGACGCCGTCGCGGCCCTCCGACAGCAGCCGGGCCAGCGCCGCCGGCGGGTGCTGCTCGGCGATGTAGGACTCGGTGCGGTCGACCGTGGACTGCTCGATCACCAGGAACGGGTAGGCGACCTCGGCGAACGTCTGCGACATGTCGCTCGTCCACTCCTTCCACACGCGGCCGACCTCGGCGAAGTACCGGTCGGTGTAGGGGAGCAGCAGCTCGACCTGGTCGGGCTCCACGAAGCCGCCGAGCGTCGACCGGTAGACGGCGTTCGGCAGGTCGCCGGACACGACCCGCTCCCACGCGGCGGCCTTCGCCGCCGCGGTCGGGATCGCGGCCTTGCAGGCGGCGGCGTGCCGCTCGCCGGCGGCGGTGCGGTCCCGCTCGTGCTCGGCGTCGATCTCGGCCTCGCCCGCGCGGCCGGTGACGACGAGGCGGCGCAGCAGCGTCCAGCGCAGGTCGGTGTCGACGGTGAGGCCGTCGAGCACCTGCGAGCCGTCCAGCAGGCCCTGGACGAACGCCAGGTGCTCGCCGGACACGGCCGACGCGGCGAACGCCTGCGTGTAGGCGAGCTGGAAGTCCGAGCCGGGCTCGGCCTCGCGCGCCAGTTCCGCCAGCGTGCCGGCGAGCAGGGCGAGGCCGTCGGTGCGCCACGCCGGGTCCGCGTACTGCTGGACGGCGGTGCGCGCCTGCCGCAGCAGCGTCTGCGTGACCGAGATGTCGGTGACGCCGCGGATGCCCTTCGCGACGAGCCGGACGTAGTCGCGGGTGGCCATCTCGGCGTCGCGGGTCATGTCCCACGCCGCCGACCAGCACAGTGCGCGCGGCAGGCTCTCCCGGATGTCGCCGATGTGCTCGATGAGCGTCCGCTGCGAGTGCTCGTCCAGCCGGATCTTGGCGTAGGTCAGGTCGTCGTCGTTGACCAGGACGAGGTCGGGCCGCTTCTTCCCGACGAGCTGCGGGACGTCGGTGCGGGCGCCGACGACGTCCAGCTCGACCCGCTCACGCCGGACCAGCCCTTCCGCCGTCAGGTCGTACAGCCCGATCGCCAGGCGGTGCGAGCGCAGCGTCGGGTAGTCGGCCTTGGCCTCCTGCAGGACCGTGAACGACGTGAAGTTCCCGTCGCCGTCCACCTGGTACTCGGGCCGCATCGTGTTGACGCCGGCGGTCTCCAGCCACTCCTTCGACCACGACGCCAGGTCGCGGCCGGACGTCTCCTCCAGCGCGCCCAGCAGGTCCGCCAGGACGGTGTTGCCCCACGCGTGCCGGTCGAAGTAGCGCCGCACGCCCTCCAGGAAGTTGTCGAGGCCGACGTAGGCGACGAGCTGCTTCAGGACGGACGCGCCCTTGGCGTAGGTGATCCCGTCGAAGTTCACCTCGACCGCGCGGATGTCGGGGATGTCGGCGGAGATCGGGTGCGTGGACGGCAGCTGGTCCTGCCGGTACGCCCACGCCTTCTCCAGGTTCGCGAACGTCGTCCACGAGCCCGTCCACTTGGTGGCCTCGGCCTGGCACAGGACGCTCATGTAGGTGGCGAACGACTCGTTCAGCCACAGGTCGTCCCACCAGCGCATGGTGACGAGGTCGCCGAACCACATGTGCGCCATCTCGTGCAGGATCGTCTCGGCGCGCCGCTCGTAGGCGGCGTCGGTGACGCGCGACCGGAAGACGTAGTCCTCCAGGAACGTGACGGCGCCCGCGTTCTCCATCGCGCCCGCGTTGAACTCGGGGACGAACAGCTGGTCGTACTTGGTGAACGGGTAGGGGCGGCCGAAGACCTTCTCGAAGTAGCCGAACCCCTGCCGGGTCACGTCCACGATCGCGGGGGTGTCGAGGTGGTCGGCGAGCGAGGCGCGGCAGTACACGCCGAGCGGGATGACGGTGCCGTCCGCGCGGCGGTACTCGTCCCGGACGACGTGGTACGGCCCGGCGATGAGCGCCGTGATGTAGGTCGAGATCTGCGGCGTCGGCAGGAAGTGCCACGTCCCGCCCTCGGCGGACTCGGCCGGCTCGTTGGTGACGACCTCCCAGTCCTGCGGCGCCTTCACGGTGAACTCGAAGGTGGCCTTCAGGTCGGGCTGGTCGAAGCAGGTGTACATGCGGTGCGCGTCGGCCGTCTCGAACTGCGAGTAGAGGTACACGCTGTCGTCGACAGGGTCGACGAACCTGTGCAGTCCCTCGCCCGAGCGCGAGTACTCGCAGTCGGCCACGACGCGCAGTTCGTTCTCCGCCGCCACGCCCGGCAGCGGGAGGCGGCCCTTCCCGGGGTCATAGGACGAGGGGTCGAGGGCCTTCCCGTTCAGCGTCACCTCCCGCACGATGGCGCCGTGCAGGTCGATGAACGTGTCCGCGCCCGTCTCGGCGCTGCCGAACCTGACCACGGTGGTCGACCCGAACCGCTCCGCGCCCGTGGTGAGGTCCAGCTCGACCGTGTAGGACTCGACGGTGAGCAGCCGGGCCCGTTCCCGCGCCTCGTCGCGCGTGAGGTTGCCTGCCACATGAACTCCTTGGTCGGCTTATTCGCTTGATGAAGTCATGTCTACCAACCGGACGCCGTTCGGGTCCGCCCGCCACGGCCTAAGGTGCGGGCTTCGATGCCCTCCCGTCCCGGGAATCGGAACGGGTACACCCCGGTTGTCGGTCTAAGGCAGCCGTTTCGCTCTAGGAGGCGACGTTGACTGAAAACGCACCGACCCCGGTGGACTTCTGGTTCGATCCCCTGTGCCCCTGGGCGTGGATCACGTCCCGCTGGGTCCTGGAAGTGGAGAGGCAGCGTCCGATCCAGGTCCGCTGGCACGTGATGAGCCTGGCCGTCCTCAACGAGGACAAGGACATCCCGGAGGACTACCGGAAGATGCTCGCCGAAGCCTGGGGTCCGGTGCGCGTGTGCATCGCCGCCGAGCAGAAGTACGGCTCCGAGGTGCTCGGACGGCTCTACACCGAGATGGGGACGCGCCGCCACCACGACAAGCAGAAGCTCGACCGCGCCCTCATCGAGGCGGCGCTGACCGCCGCCGGCCTGGACCCGGCGCTCGCGGACGCCGCCGACTCCACCGCCTTCGACGAGGCTCTGCGCGCGTCCCACCAGGACGGCATCGACCGCGTCGGCCAGGAGGTCGGTACCCCGGTCATCGAGGTCGAGGGCAGCGCGTTCTTCGGCCCGGTCGTGACCCCGATCCCGCGCGGCGAGGCGGCGGTCAAGCTCTGGGACGGCGTCGTCGCGGTCGCCTCCACGCCCGGCTTCTTCGAGCTCAAGCGCACGCGGACGGTCGACCCGAGCTTCGACTGAGCCGGCCGGCTCCGCGCGGGGTGGCCCGCGAGTCACATCGGGCTTGCTATTGCGACCATCTTGCAACTACTAGCTATGTGCCGCCAAACTGGTCCTGCTGGTGCAATCGGGCAGGGAAGGTGAAGACGTGCATGTACCGGACGGTTTTATCGATGCCCCGGTGTCCGTCGCGGCCGGTGCGGTCGCGGTGGCCGGGGTCGGGATCGCGCTGCGCGGGGCCCGGCGCGAACTGGACGACCGCACCGCGCCGCTCGCCGGGCTGACCGCCGCCTTCGTGTTCGCCGCGCAGATGCTCAACTTCCCGGTCGCGTCCGGGACGAGCGGGCACCTGCTCGGCGGGACGCTCGCCGCGATCCTCGTGGGGCCGTACACCGGCGTCCTGTGCGTCTCGGTCGTCCTGCTCATGCAGGCGCTCCTGTTCGCGGACGGCGGCCTGACCGCGCTCGGCGTCAACGTGACCACGATGGCGCTCACCACGGTCGTGGTCGGGTACGGGCTGTTCCGGCTGCTGCTGTGGGTGCTGCCCAAGACGAGGACGTCGGTGTCGGCCGCGTCGTTCGTCGCGGCCGTCGTCTCGGTTCCGGCCGCCGCCGTCGTGTTCACGCTGATCTACGCGGTCGGCGGTACCGCGGACGTGTCGATCGCCAAGGTCGCCACCGCGATGATCGGCGTACACGTCCTGATCGGGATCGGCGAGGCGCTGATCACCGCCGCGACCGTGTCGAGCGTGCTCGCCGTCCGGCCCGACCTCGTCTACGGGGCGCGCGGGCTGCTGAAGCCGCTGGAGCTGCGCACCGCCGGGCAGAGCACCGACACCGAGCCGTCCCGCGCCTGAGAGGGGAACCGATATGACCACGAAGCGCTTCTTCATCGGGTTCCTGCTCGTCTCGCTGGTCCTCGCGGGCGTCGTCAGCTACTACGCCTCGGGCGACCCCGACGGGCTGGAGAAGGTCGCCGCCGACAAGGGCATCAGCGCCAAGGAGAAGGACCACTCGCTCAAGGACTCCCCGTTCGGCGACTACGGCGTCAAGGGCGTCGAGGACGCCCGGCTGTCCGGCGGGCTGTCCGGGGTGATCGGCGTGGGCCTGGTGCTGCTCGTCGGCGGCGGGCTGTTCTGGGGCGTCCGGCGGCGCGGCTCCGGGGCCGGGTCCGGCGCCGAGGCCGAGGGCGGGTCCGAGGACGGGAAGGCGCCGGCCGAGCCGGCGCGGAAGGGCTGATGGGCGCGGGCCACGCGCACCGGCTCTACGTGCCGGGCGCCTCACCGGTGCACCGGCTGCCGCCGCAGTGCAAGCTTGTCGCCGTCCTGGCGTTCGTGCTGCTGGTCGTCGCCACGCCGCGCGAGCGGATCTGGGCGTTCGCCGTGTACGCGCTGCTGCTCGCGGCCGTCGCGGCGGTAGCCCGGATCCCGTTCGGGACGGTGGCGCGGCGGATCGTCATCGAGGTGCCGTTCGTCGCGTTCGCGTTCCTCATGCCGTTCGTCGCCGAGGGCGAGAAGATCGCCGTGCTGGGGCTGCGGCTCAGCGAGAGCGGGCTGTGGGGCGCCTGGAACATCCTCGCCAAGGGGACGCTCGGCGTCGTCGCCTCGATCCTGCTGGCCGCGACCACCGAGCCGCGGCTGCTGCTGCTCGGCATCGAGCGGCTGCGGATGCCGCAGCTCATCACGCAGATCGCCACGTTCATGCTGCGCTACGGCGACGTCGTCACGGCGGAGCTGCAGCGGATGAAGGTGGCGCGCGCGTCCCGGGGCTTCGAGGCGCGCGACCTCCGCGCGACGGGCGTGCTCGCCAAGTCGGTCGGCGCGCTGTTCCTGCGCTCCTACGAGCGCGGGGAGCGGGTCCACCTGGCGATGGTGAGCCGCGGCTACGACGGCCGGATGCCGGTGCTGCACGACGTCGGCGCGTCCGCCGCGCAGTGGACCGCCGCCGCCGTCCTGCCCTCGGCCGCCGCCCTCGTCGCCCTGGCTGCTTGGATGGTGCCATGACCCCGTCGCTCGAGGTGGAGGGCCTGGCGTACGCGTACCCGGACGGCACGCAGGCCCTGTTCGGCGTCGACCTGACGATCGGGCGCGGCGAGCGGGTCGCGCTGCTCGGGCCGAACGGCGCCGGGAAGACCACGCTGGTGCTGCACCTGAACGGGATCCTGCACGGCGGCCTCGGCGCGGTCAGGGTCGGCGGGCTCGCGGTCGACCCGAAGGACAAGAAGGCGCTGCGGGAGATCCGCCGCCGGGTCGGCATCGTCTTCCAGGACCCCGACGACCAGCTGTTCATGCCGACCGTCCGGGAGGACGTCGCGTTCGGTCCCGCCAACCTCGGCATGCGCGGCGCCGCCCTGGACCGCCGGGTCATGGACGCCCTGGACCGCGTCGGCATGGCCGACGTCGCCGACCGGCCGCCGCAGCACCTCAGCTTCGGGCAGCGCCGCCGCGTCGCCGTCGCCACCGTCCTCGCGATGGAGCCGGAGATCCTGGTGCTGGACGAGCCGTCCTCGAACCTGGACCCGGCGAGCCGCCGCGAGCTGGCCGAGATCCTGCTGAGCCTGGACGTGACGGTCCTGATGGTCACGCACGACCTCCCGTACGCGGCGGAGCTGTGCCCGCGCGCGGTGATCCTGTCGGGCGGCGTCATCACCGCCGACCGTCCCACCCGGGACCTGCTCATGGATGCCGGCCTGCTGGCCGCCCACCGGCTGGAGCTCCCGTTCGGCTTCGACCCGGCCGCCGCCGTCCGCTGACCGACGCCTGGAGCGGAGCTCCAGCGGAGCGGAGGGCGGCGGTCAGCGGCCCTTGCCGGGGGGCGTGGGGGGCGCCCCCCACAGGAACGGCGATCCGGTCGGGCCCTCTTCGGCCGTTCCGCTTGCCTCCCCGCGCCGCCTTCGCAAGACTCGACGTCTCGACACTGGTAACGGTTTTCATACCCGAAATGAGGCATTCGTGAAGGTTGCGTTCGTCGGCAAGGGCGGCAGCGGCAAGACCACGCTGTCGTCGCTGTTCGTCCGGCACCTGGCCGGGCGCGGGCTGCCGGTGGTGGCCATCGACGCCGACATCAACCAGCACCTCGGCGTCGCGCTCGGCCTGGACGAGGCCCGCGCCGCGAAGGTCCCCGCGCTCGGCGACCGGCTCCCGCAGCTCAAGGAGCACCTGCGCGGCGACAACCCGCGCATCTCGTCCGCGTCCGCGATGGCCAAGACGACCCCGCCCGGCGCCGGCTCGCGGCTGCTGCGGTTCCGCGGCGACGACCCGTTCCACCAGGCGGGCGAGGACGTCGGCGGCGTCACGCTGCTCGCCACCGGGCCGTTCAACGACGACGACCTCGGCGTGGCCTGCTACCACTCCAAGACCGGCGCGGTGGAGCTGTACCTCAACCACCTCGTGGACGCGCCGGGCGAGTACGTCGTCGTCGACATGACCGCCGGCGCCGACACGTTCGCCTCCGGGCTGTTCACGCGGTTCGACCTGATGTTCCTGGTCGCCGAGCCCACCCGCAAGGGCGTCGGCGTCTACCGGCAGTACACCGAGTACGCCCGCGACTACGACGTCGCCATCCGCGTCGTCGGCAACAAGGTCCAGAGCGAGGAGGACGTCGCCTACCTGCGCGAGCACGTCGGCGACGACCTGCTGACCTGGCTCGGCCAGTCCGCCGCCGTCCGGGCGCTGGAGCAGGGCCGCGGCGGCGTCGCGCTGGAGGACGGCAACACCGCCGCCCTCGACCGCATGCGCGCCGAGGTCGACGGACGCGTCAAGGACTGGGACACGTTCCAGCGGCAGGCCGTCGAGTTCCACGTGAAGAACGCGCGGCGCTGGGCCAGCCGCGCCGCGGGCGAGGACCTGGAAGCGCAGGTCGACCCGGACTTCCGCTTCCCGGCCGCGGCCGGCACCGCCTACGCGCGGTAGCCCCGGCCCTACCGGCGGGCAGCGATCACCACTACCCTGCCCGCCATGACGATGCGGCGAATGCTGGTCATGGCGGGCGGCGCGGTGGTTCCCATCGCCCTCATCTCGATCCTGCTGGGCAACCAGTGGGTCATCGATGCGATCAACGACACGGGGCTCCACTGGGACGAGGGCATCGCACCGCCGCTGTCCTGGCTGCTCTTCCCCTCGTGGAGGCTGACCCCCGGCCACTACGCCTGGAAGTACGTCGCCGTGCTGGACATCGGCGTCGTGCTGTTCTTCGTCCTGCTGATCCTGCTCGCGGTGGCGGGCGCCCGCGCCGTCGACCCCCGGCGCGGCGCGATCGGCGCGGTCGTGACCGGCTGGTGGGCCACGGTCGTCGCGGGCGGAATCGCCGGGTTCGTGATCGGCGTCATGCTGCGCTGGGTGCTGGACATCAGCAGCGGCAGCGGACCGTTCATCTTCGGGGCGCTCACGCGCGGAGCGAGCTTCGGCTTCGCCTACGGCTGGCTCGCGGGACTCGGCATGCTGCTCGGCTTCTTCATGACCCGCGGCGCGGCGGCGCAGCAGCCAGGTCAGCCGGGACAGCCGGGGCAGCCGGGGCAGCCGGGGCAGTACGCGCCGCAGCAGCCGGCCATGCCGGTGCAGCAGCCCTACGGGCAGCCGGTGCAGCAGCAGGCCGTCCCGTACGTCCCGCAGCAGGCCCAGCCGCAGCAGCCCTGGGGCGGCATGCCCCAGCAGCCCGTCCAGCAGCAGTACCAGCAGCAGCCGTACCAGCAGCCGCAGTACCCGCAGCACGCCCAGCCCCAGCAGCCGCAGCCGCAGCAGTACGGTGCGCCGCCCGTGCCGCCGCAGCCGTCCGCGCCGGCGCCCGAGCAGGCCCCGCCCGCGGCCTCCGAGGCCCCCGAGGCGCCGGAGGAGCCGAAGCGGGACGCGCCCGCGGACGCGGCGCAGGACGCCCCGCAGGACGACGAACTCGGCCTCGCCGACCGGACGATCATCGACCGCAAGCGCGACGGCGGGGACGCCTGACCCGGCGACCCGACCCCCGCGCGAGCGGCGCCCGGCGACCTGCGAGACTTTCCGCATGCGCGTGTTTCTTGGAACCGACCATGCCGGCTTCGAGCTGAAGGAGCACCTGGTCTCCTGGCTGAAGGAGAACGGGCACGAGGCCGTCGACTGCGGCGCGTTCGCGTACGACGCCGTGGACGACTACCCGCCGTTCGTCCTGCGGGCCGCCCAGCGGACGGCCGCGGAGCCGGGCACGCTCGGCATCGTGGTCGGCGGTTCCGGCAACGGCGAGGCGATCGCGGCCAACAAGGTCAAGGGCGTGCGGGCCGCGCTGGTCTGGAACGAGGACACCGCCAGGCTCGCCCGCGAGCACAACGACGCCAACGTCATCGCGCTCGGCGCCCGCCAGCACGACCTGGACACCGCGGCGCGGTTCGTCGAGCTGTTCATCGGGACGCACTACTCCAAGGAGCCGCGCCACACCCGCCGGATCAGGATGCTCAGCGCCTACGAGCACACCGGCGAACTCCCCCCGCTCCCGCGCGAGGGCTGAGAGCCCCCGCCGGCGCCGGGGGCCGGGAGCAGCGGTCACCGGCCGTTCCCGGCAAATCCGCGGGCGGCGGTCACCGGGCCGTTCCCGGCGGGTCTGCGGGCGGCGGTCACCGGCTGTTCTCGTAAGGTCTGCGGGCGGCGGTCAGCGGCCGTTCTCCGCGGGTCCGCGGGCGGCGGTCAGCGGTCGTTCTCGGGAGGTCTGCGGGCGGCGGCGCCGCGCTTGCCCTGGCGGCGCCGCGCGTTCTTCTCGGCCTTGGTGCGCCGGGCGGGCTCGGCGGCCCTGCCCGGACCGGGGTCGTCGGCCGGCGGTTCCCCGCCGCCGGGGCGGGGACGCGCCACGTCCCGCGCGCGCATCGCCGCGTCCACCGTGATCCGCATCCCGGACTGGACCATGCGCCGTCTCCTCTCACCGCGGAACCACCTGTCCCCGGGGTGACACATACCCATATAAAACGGAGCTGGACCGTTGCAAGGAGTCACCGGGTCCCCGGATAGCGACCGGCGGGGCCGATTGCTCGGTACAGTGCCGGAGTCATGCTTCAACGACTGGTGCAGCTCCTTCCGCCGCGGGTCCGCGCCGTGCTGCGCCGGATCCCGGTGCTCGTGGCGCTGTACCGGCTGGCCCGGCAGGGGAAGCTGACCAGGGAGCGGAACGTCTTCGCGGTCCTCGCGGTACTGGCGATCGCGATCGGGCTCGCCACCACCAGCGACTCGCGCGGGCTGGCCCCGTCCGGCGCGCTGGTGCTGATCGTGCTCGGCGGCGGGCTGCTGCTGAAGGTGCGCAGCCTGCTCGCGCTGCTCGGCGTCGTCGTCGTGATGGCGGCCTACAACGCCTGGCAGGAGGTCGCCGCGATCGGCCCCGGCATGATCGCCACGCTGACGATCACGGCGGTGCTCGCGCTCACCCTGGCCCGCACCCGGCAGCAGCTCGGCGTGCAGGGCCTGCGCGGCGACTCGATGCTGCTGGAGCTGCGCGACCGGCTGCGGCGGCAGGGCGAGATGCCCGAGCTGCCGGACGGCTGGGAGACGCAGGTCGTGATGCTGCAGGCCGGCGGGTCGTCGTTCGGCGGCGACTTCGTGGTGTCGTCCTGCGACGGCGACACGCTGGAGGTGGCGCTCGTCGACGTCTCCGGGAAGGGCACCGACGCGGGGACCCGGGCGCTGATGCTGTCGGGCGCCTTCGGCGGGCTTCTTGGATCGATCCAGAGCGACCGCTTCCTGCCCGCCTGCAACGCCTACCTGCAGCGGCAGCGGTGGGACGAGGGGTTCGTCACGGCCGTGCACGTCGTCGTCGACCTGGCGTCGGGGGAGTACACGGTCGAGTCGGCCGGGCATCCGCCGGCGGTCCAGTTCGACGCGAGCGGCGGCGACTGGCGGGTCAGCTCCGCCAAGGGCGTCGTGCTCGGCGTGGTACCCGACCTGAACTGCGTCCCCGAGACGGGCAAGCTGCGCCCCGGCGACGCGCTGCTCCTCTACACCGACGGGCTGGTGGAGTCCCCCGGCAGCGACCTGGACGCCGGGATCGACCGGCTGCTCGGCGAGGCGGAGCGGCTCGTCCCGCAGGGCTTCGGCAGCGGCGCGCGCGAGCTGGTCGAGACGATGTCGGCGACCCGCGACGACGACTGCGCGCTCGTGCTCATCTGGCGCACCTGACCGGCACGTCCGCCGCGCGGGCGCCCTAACCCCGCCGGTGCCCGCCCTTGTGCCTGCCGTGCTTGCCCTGTTTGACCTGGTGCTTGGGCCGGTGCTTCTGCTTGGGCGGTTTCACCGGCGGCCGCTTGGCCACCGCCGGCCTGACGGCGCCCGTCCTCTTCGGCGGCGCGGCCGGCGCCGCGGGGCTCGCCGGCGCCGCCGTGGCCGGTGCCGCCGGCGAGTCGCTCCTGCCCTGGGTGAAGCCGCTGATGATGGCGCCGATCAGCAGCGTCCCGGCGGCGGCGCCGACGCCCGCCAGCAGCCGGGTCCGGAGGGTGGGCGCGATGGCGCCCATGGCCATGCCGGGCGGGGTGAACGCCCTGGTCTCGGTCTCCTCCCAGCGGGGCGGGGCGGACGGCGCCGGGTCGGCGGGCCGCTGCGGCCGCGGCGCCGGGTCCGCCTCCGGCCAGCCGCCGATATGCCGGTGCGGCGGCGGCTGCGCGACGAGGGAGAGCAGCAGGTCGGGCGCGGTGGGACGGTGTACGGGGTCCGGTGCGAGCGCGGCCTGGACGGCGGGCACCAGCGATTCGGGCAGCCGGGTCAGGTCGGGGTCCCCGATGCGGAGCGTCGCGGGGTCGCCGCCGATCGGCATCTGCCCCGTCCCGGCGTGCGCGATGAGGCAGCCCCAGGCGAAGATGTCGGCGGCCGGGGTCGCGGGGCCGCCGACGAGCACCTCGGGGGCCATCCAGCCGGGCGTGCCGAGCACCTTGCCGGACGCGTCGGCGCCGCTCGTCTCGTCCTGCCCGCTGGCGATGCCGAAGTCGATGACGCGGCAGCCGGACAGCGTGAGCATCACGTTGGCGGGCTTCAGGTCGCGGTGCACGAGCCCCGCGGCGTGGATGGCGGCGAGCGCGGAGGCGACGCCGATGGCGACGCCGTGCAGGTCGGCGGGCGGCAGCGGGCCCTCGGCGGCGAGCCGGCTGTGCAGCGAGACGCCGCCGACGTAGTCGGTGACGAGGTAGGGGCGGCCGCCCTCCTCGCCGTGCGCGAGGACCCGCGCGGTGCAGAACGACGCGACGCGGCTCGCGAGGTACGCCTCGTCCTTGAACCGGCGGCGGTAGACGGGGTCGCGGGCCAGGTGCGGGTGGATCGTCTTCACCGCGACGCGCCCGCCGGACGCCGGGTCGGCGCCGAGGTAGACCGTCCCCATGCCGCCCGACCCGAGCCGGCCCAGCAGCGTGTGCCCGGCGACCTCGCGCGGGTCGGCGGGTTCGAGCGGCCTGATGTCTCCGTCCATGCGGTGTTCCTGGCTCCCTCGGTCAGTTCCCGTCCGTCCATCCCCGTTCGGCGGCGGATTATGGGCGGGATCCGCGATGAAGTGCGCGAACGCCCTCCGGTACGCCGCTGCGGCGGCGCCCGCCCGCGGTGAGGTTTCGGGGAGTCGTGACCAGGAAGAACCTTGTCTGCGCCGGTCCCCCGGGTGCCGGGACGCGCGTGCGGCGGCCCGATCGCGGCGCCGGACACGCCACGCGCGGGCCGGAAGGGGAGGAGCGCCGGGGTGCGGAGACTCGGGGGCGCGCTGTCGCCGTCGCGCTGGTCGGTTCGGACCCGCGTGACCGCCGCCGCGACGCTCATCGTCGGCCTGCTCCTCGCCGTCGGCATCACGGGGTTCTACCAGGTAGTCCGACACGCGGTGTACGACGGGCTGCACGGCCAGGGGACGCTGGTCATCTCGGATCTGTCCACGATCGTCCGGGAGACGGACCCGCGCGGGACCCTGCACGTCCAGGATCCCGACTTCACGCTGCTGCAGGTGGTGGACGGGAAGGGCGCCGTGCTCGCCTCCAGCGAGTCGCTGTCCGGGCGCGGGCCGCTGAAGGTGCCGGCGCCGCGGGCGGAGGGCCGGCCGGAGTTCCGCACCGTGCACGTGCGAGGGAAGGCCGAGGTCTACCTCGTGTCGGAGCTGGTGCGGACCCGCGACGGCGTCCGGATCATGCACGCCGGTGCGCCCATCAACGAGTTCACCCAGTACAAGGGCCGGTTCATGGCCCTGCTGCTGGCGATGGCGCTCTTCGCGACCGCCGCGGTCGGCTGGATCGTGTCGCTGTCGGTGCGGCGTGCGCTGCGGCCGGTGCGGGTGATGAGCGCCGAGCTGGCCGACATCACCGGCGGCGAGACCGACCGGCGGGTCAGCGTCCCGGGCCCGAACGACGAGGTGTCGGTTCTGGCCACGTCGGTGAACGTGACGCTGGACCGGCTGGCGGACGTCCTGTCCCGGCAGCGCGCCTTCGTCGCGGACGTCTCGCACGAGCTGCGCAGCCCGCTGACCGGGCTGCGCGCCCAGCTGGAGGTCGCGCTGGAGCATCCGGAGGACGAGGACTGGCCGGCGGTCGCGCGGGCGGCGCTCGGCGACGCCGACCGGCTGCAGGGCATCGTCAGCGACCTGCTCGTCCTGGCGAGGCTCGGTGCCGGCGTGGACGTCGAGCGGAGGCGCGTCGACCTCGGCGAGCTGGTGCGCGCGGAGGCGAGCCGGCGGTCGCGGCGCGTCCCCGTCGAGGTCGACACGGCCGCCGGCGTCATGGTGCGGGCCACCCCGCACCACCTGGTGCGGGTCCTGACGAACCTCCTGGACAACGCCGAGCGGCACACGAGGTCGCGGATCTGGGTGACGGTGGCGGCCGACGGGCCGGACGCCGTGCTGGAGGTCCGCGACGACGGCGCGGGCATCGCGCCCGAGGACCGCGAGCGCGTCTTCTGGCGCTTCCACCGGCTCCCCGAGAGCCTGGCCCGCGACCGCTCCGGCACCGGGCTCGGCCTGACGATCTCCCGCGACATAGCCCGCGCCCACGGCGGAACGCTCGTGGCAGCCGACAGCACCCAAGGCGCCCGCTTCGTCCTACGCATCCCCCGCGACCCCCCTAACCCCCGCCCCCCTCTTCGTTGTTGAGGCGCGGGGGGGTTTTATTTTTCCGGGGCTAAAAAAAAAAGACACCCACAAACAACGGGGGGGTGGGGC